>NZ_JBEZWH010000033.1:0-81427 GCF_040703975.1 Spirillospora sp. NPDC029432 | reverse complement strand
CGGCGCCGCGCTGACCGCCCTCGGCCTGGGCACCGCCGCCGCCCTCCCCGCGACCGCCGCCGCCGACACCGGCCACGCCGCCCGTCCCGGCCACGGCGGGCACGGCGGCCACGGCAAGGGGCGGATCCCGCGCGGATCCATCAGCATCCAGCTCTACTCGCTGCGCTCGATGCTGGCGGCCGACCTGGACGGCACGCTCGCGGCGCTGGCCGCGATCGGCTACCGCAAGGTCGAGGCCGCCGGGACGCACGGCCGCACCGCCGCCGAGTTCCGCGCCGCCCTCGACCGGGCCGGGCTGCACGCCACGTCCGGCCACGTCAGCGTCGGCGACGGCTGGCAGCAGACGCTCGCGGACGCCCGCGTCCTCGGGCACCGCTACGTCGTCCACCCGTGGGCGAGCTTCGCCACCGCGGACGAGTGGCGCCGCTTCGCCGACCAGCTGACCGAGGCGGGGGCCGCGGCGCGCGCCGCGGGGCTGCGCTTCGGCTACCACAACCACGCCCACGAGTTCGAGCGGCTGCCGACCGGCGAGCGGCCCTTCGACATCATCACCGCCACCGACCCCAGGCTGGTGCATCTGGAACTCGACCTGTACTGGGCCGTGACCGCCGGCGCGGACCCGGTCGCGCTGCTGCGCGAGCACGGCCGCCGCGTCCTGCAGTTGCACGTCAAGGACCGGGCCGCGGACGGATCGTTCGCCGACGTGGGCACCGGCACCATCGACTTCCCCCGGATCTTCACCGCGGCGTGCCGGTCGGGGGTCGCCGAGTACATCGTCGAGCGCGACACCCAGCCCGACCCGCTCCGCACCGCGCGGGTCGGCTTCGAGTACCTGCGCACCGTCCGGTTCCCGCGCCGCTGACCCACGCACGAGAGCACTACAGCACCAGGAGGACTAGATGGCACGACCGATCACCCTGTTCACCGGCCAGTGGGCGGACCTGCCGTTCGAGGAGGTGTGCCGGCTGGCCTCCGGCTGGGGCTACGACGGGCTGGAGATCGCCTGCTGGGGCGACCACTTCGAGGTCGACCGGGCGCTCGCGGACGACTCGTACATCCCGCGCAAGCTGGAGACCCTCGCCAAGTACGACCTGAAGGTGTGGGCGATCTCCAACCACCTCGTCGGGCAGGCGGTCTGCGACCATCCGATCGACGAGCGGCACGAGGCGATCCTGCCCGCCCGCATCTGGGGCGACGGCGAGCCCGAGGGGGTGCGGCGGCGCGCCGCCGAGGAGATCAAGGACACCGCGCGGGCGGCGGCGAGGCTCGGCGTGTCGACCGTGGTGGGCTTCACCGGCTCCTCGATCTGGCACACCGTCGCGATGTTCCCGCCGGTGCCACCGGCGATGATCGAGCGCGGGTACGCCGACTTCGCCGCCCGCTGGAACCCGATCCTGGACGTGTTCGACGAGGTCGGGGTGCGGTTCGCGCACGAGGTGCACCCGAGCGAGATCGCGTACGACTACTACACGACGGAGCGGGCGCTGGAGGCGGTCGGGTTCCGGCCCGCGTTCGGGCTGAACTGGGACCCCTCCCACTTCGTGTGGCAGGAGCTCGACCCGGTGAACTTCCTGTTCGACTTCAAGGACCGGATCTACCACGTCGACTGCAAGGACACCAAGGTCCGCACCGGCGACGGGCGGCGCGGCCGGCTGTCGTCGCACCTGCCGTGGGCCGACATGCGGCGCGGCTGGGACTTCATCTCCACCGGGCGCGGCGACGTCCCCTGGGAGGACTGCTTCCGGGCGCTGAACGCGATCGGGTACGCCGGGCCGATCTCGATCGAGTGGGAGGACGCGGGCATGGACCGGCTGCGCGGCGCGCCGGAGTCGCTGGAGTTCATCCGGGAGCTGGCCACGATCGAGCTGCCGGAGGCGTCGTTCGACGCGGCGTTCTCCTCGGACTGAGCGCGGGGCGGCCGCGCCCGGACGTCAGTGCGCCCGGACGTCAGTGCGCGCGGAAGTCGGCGAAGTCGAAACCGGGCGCGACGACGCAGCTGACCAGCACCTCCGTGCCGCCGGCGGGGCGGGCGGCCTGCCAGGTCCCGGCGGGGACGATCGCCTGCGGGGCCTGGCCGTCCGCCACGTCCGGCCCGACGGTGACCACGGTGGGGGAGCCGGGCTCCGGCCCGTCACCGCCGAGCAGCAGCGACAGTGGCCCGCCGCGGTGCCACAGCCAGACCTCGTCGGAACGGACCGAATGCCACATCGACTCCTCGCCGGGCGGCAGCAGGAAGTAGATGCCGGTCGCGGCGGCGCGCTCGCCCGGGTACCCGTCCGGGACGAAGCTCGCCGGCGCCCGCCACGTCTCCCGGTACCAGCCGCCCTCCGGATGGGGCAGCAGGCCGAGCGCGGCGGCGGTGGCGGGGCGGTCGAGGAACGCGGCGTGGCGCCCGTCCGGGCCGCGCCGCCCGTACCGGACCCGGACGGCCCGGCCGCGGTCGACCGTGCCGCGGGCGGGCCCGGCGCCGAGGCCGGGCGGCGGGTCCAGGGTGACCGCGAGGACCTGGCCGGCCGGGAACGCGTCGTCGGCGACGGCGAGGAGCCCGCGCGCGTCCTCGGACTCGTCGGGCGCCCAGACGGCGCCCGCCTCGGCCAGCACGAAGCGGGGATCCGGGCCGGACTCCCATGCGTCCAACGTCGTGAGCAGCAGCACGGCCCCGACCCTAGCGCGTTGATCGAACGTTGATCGGCTGTTGATCGGCGCACGGCAGGGTATGTCGGGCACGGTCCTTGGGCCGCGGTGTGGGTGACCGCGGGGTTCGCGGGGTTCGCCGCGGAATCCGCCACCGCGTTCGGGGCCGTGCCGTCTTGTGCGGCGGGCCGGCCGGATCGGGGGATGCGGCGGCCCGCCGGCCGGGGCGGGCCGTGATCGCCGCGAAGCGGGGGCCTTCCGCCGCCGCGCTCCCCGGACCGCCGCCTCCCCCGTCCGGGGGAGCGGGACGGGTCCCGCGAGGGAAGTGGCGGAAGTGGCGGCGCGGCCAGCATGGCGGTATGAACACGACGACGACCCTCCCCGCGCCGCGCTGGATCGAATGGACGGCCCGCGCGGTCCCGCTGACCGTGCTGCCGTCCGGCCTCTGGCGGCTCGCCCTCGGCTTCGGCGTGCCGATGGGCTTCACCGGCGAGATGGCCGACCTCTACCACGGGCCCGACCCGGTGCTCACGCCGTACGTGATCCTGCTCAGCCTCCTGGCGGAGGGGGCCGCGCTGCTGACGCTGGGGCTCGTCCGGCCGTGGGGCGAGGTGTTCCCGCGCTGGATGCCGTTCATCGGCGGGCGGACGGTGCCCACGCTCGCCGCGGTGAGCGTCGCGGCGCTGGGCGCGGTCGCGGTCATGGCCATCTCCATGCCGCTCGCGGGGAGCTGGGACGATCCGGAATCGTTCGGCCACCCGGAGGCGCCGCAGGGGATCGCCCGCTGGATCATGCTGCTGTGCTACCTGCCGGCGCTCGCCTGGGGGCCGCTGCTGGCGATCGTGACGATCGCGTACTACCTGCGCCGCCGCGGCCTGCTGCCGTCGTCTACTCCATCTCCGACAGGCGCGCAGGATCGAACCGGACAGGGAAC
Organism: Spirillospora sp. NPDC029432; assembly: GCF_040703975.1. Taxonomy (NCBI): domain Bacteria; kingdom Bacillati; phylum Actinomycetota; class Actinomycetes; order Streptosporangiales; family Thermomonosporaceae; genus Spirillospora; species Spirillospora sp. NPDC029432. The sequence goes on along the minus strand of NZ_JBEZWH010000033.1, from coordinate 77,859 downwards.
GGCCGCTCGGCGCTGAGCTCCTCCCCGGCCCGGACCCTGCGGCGGACGCGGTAGTGCGCGTCCGCCGCGCCGGGCCGGCTCAGCTCCAGCAGCGTCACGGCGGGCCGGGGCTCCAGGTCGACGATCCAGTAGTGGGGGATGCCGGTCGCGGCGTACTCGGCGACCTTCCGCACCCGGTCGGTCCGCTCGCTGCCGGTGCGGGGCGTCACGACCTCGGCGACCAGCAGCAGGTCGGGCCCGTAGTAGGTGCGGGCCTGGCTCTCCAGCGCGGCGCGCGCCACGTCCCGGCCCACCGCGAACGCGTCCGGGCGGCGGATCCCGGCGGCGGTGCCGACGTCCCGGGGCGGCCCGCCGACGTGCACGTCCGCGCCGGCCAGCGCGGCGGCGTCGCGTAGGAGGCCGCGCAGCCGCTCGGCGGCGTGGTCGTGCCACAGGTCGCCGGGCAGCTCGGTCAGCCACCCGTCGGCCAGCTCGTACCGCAGGCCGTCGTCGGGCAGCGCGTCGAGATCGTAGAGCGTGTACGGGCCGTGCGCGTGCCCCGCCACCGCACCCATGGCGTCCCCCTCGCCGATGATCTTGCCCGTCCGAATCTACTGGACCTCCGCGCGCGGCACGGTGTGGCCGGAGGGGGCGTTTCGTCTGCCTTTCTCTCCAAAAAGGAGGAGAGGCGGGTTAAGATACATCGCGACTTGACCTTCCGGTCGCGGCAGGCTCCAGACTCGGGGGCGACCCCCTCGAAGGAGGACGTGATGATGACAGAGCGGACCGGCCCCGTCCCGCGAGCCTCCGAGCGCGACCGCGACCAGGTGCTCGTCCGCCTGCACACCGCGTACGCCGAGGGCCTGCTGGACGACCGCGAACTGGACGAGCGCATCGACCTGGTGCTGGCCGCCGGCACGCCCGCCGAGCTCGGCCGGCTGGCCGCCGAGCTGCCCGCCCGCGAGGAGCCCGCCGCGCGGCCCGAGGCCGCCGCCCCGGGAACGTCCGGGCGCTTCCAGATGGCGTACAAGAGCAGGCTCCGCAGGGTGGGCCGCTGGCGCCTCCCCGCGCGCTACACGGCCGTCCTCTACAAGGGCGGCTGCGAGCTGGACCTGCGCGAGGCCGAGCTGTCCGCGCACGTCACGACCGTCCGGGTGGTGTCGTACAAGTCGGACGTGCGGATCATCGTGCCGCCCGGCGTCCGGGTGGAGGCCGGCGGCATGGGCGTCTCCACCGAGGTCCGCGGCGCACCGTCCCCCTCGGCGCCGGTTGTTCATGTCCAGGGCATCGCCTATAAAGGACCGATCGAGGTAATAGATCATCTTCGCCTGCCCTGAGGCGATATAAACGCTCCCGCACCCATTTCCAGCACAGATCGCGCGGATGTCCGCACAGCGGTGGTTTCCGCGCGGTTTGATGGTGTGTCATCCGCGAGACGGCATGCCGGTCGGTGAAGGAGCGTTCGTGACCGCAAGGACCCCGGAGCAGGACGGCGCCCCGCCGGTGGCGGAGGACGGGGACGAGCTCACCGGCCCGCTCGCGTCCCGGCGGATCCGCCGCCGGCTGACGTTCGGGACCCCCGAGGCCCTCGGCGAGGAGCCCGCCCGTCCGCAGGGGAAGCGCGGCAAGAGGCCCCCGTCCCCGTGGCAGCGGGCCCAGGAGGCCTGGGAGCAGGCGGGCGTGCCATGGCCGCCGTCCACGCACGGCTTGCAGGCCCCGCCCCGCCGGAAACCCGTACCGGCGTCCAGCGAACGGACGGCCGCGGCCGGACGGCGGGGGACGGGCCTGCGGCGGCCCGGACACGCGGCCGTGGCGGTCGCCGCCGGCGGCGTGGTCGCCGTGGCGGCCGGGGCCTACGCCGTCTCCGCGAACGAAGGCGACGCGGGAGACGCCGCGCCGCGTTCGGCGGTCGCCGCGGCCAAGCCCGCGGAGGGCGTCTTCACGCTCGACCCGGCGGCCCGTACCGACGGGCTCGTGCAGAACGTCGCGGCCGTGGCCGCCGCCGGACCCACCGTCGTCGCCACCGGGACCGAGACGGCCGGGGACGGGACGCCGGGCCGCGAGCGCGCCGAGTTCCTCGTCTCCCAGGATGGCGGCCGCTCCTGGCGGCTGGCCCCGGTACGGGCACCGGACGGCGCCGAGCCCGCGCCCGGCGCCCGGCCCCGGATGCTCGCCGGCGGCGCCGGCGCGTGGGCCGCGATCGGGCAGACGGCCGTACCCGGCGAGGCGGCCCTCTGGACGAGCGTGGACGGCAGGGAGTGGACGCGCGAGCCGGGCACCGGCCTGCCGTTCGGGCCGAACGACCGGGTGAACGCGCTCGCACGCACGAGCGGCGGCTTCGTCGCCGCCGGCGTCACCTCGCGCAGCGGGCGGTTCACCGGCGACACCCGCGGAGTGGTGTGGACGTCCGCCGAGGGCAGGGTGTGGCGGCGGGGCGCCGACCTCGCCCCGCTCGGGATCGCAGGCCTCGGCGGGCTGGCCGCGTCCGGCGACACGCTGGTGGCGCACGGCACGCACGCCCGCACCGTCACGAAGAACGTCAAGCGCAAGGGCAAGAAGAAGGGCACCCGGAAGGTCACCACGACCGTGCGCGGCGAGGGCCTGTGGCGCTCGGCGGACGGCGGCCGCACCTGGGCGCCGGTGAACGTCCCGCACGCCCAGGGCTCGTACGGCCCCGTCAGGAGCCTGGCCGCCGGGCCGGGCGGCTTCTACGCCGTACGCGACGGCAAGACGACCACGGGCCGGAAGAAGAAGCGGAAGACGGCGCGGTACGGCGTGGTCTTCGGCTCCCGGGACGGGGCCGCGTGGGCGCCCGCCGGACGGCTCTCGGTGCCGGGCTACGCGCGGGTCGAGCGGCTCGCCGGAACGCCCGCCGGGCTCGCCGCGATCGTCCGCGGCGGCCCCGCCGCCACCGTGCTGCACAGCGCCGACGGCCGCGCGTGGCGGCCCGGCGCGACGGTGCGGGGAGCGGCCGTGAGCGGGCTCGCCGTCGCCGGCGGCGGAGTCGCGGTGGCCGGCGGGCAGCGCGGCCAGGACGGCCTCCTGGCCGTCGCCGGACCGGCGGCCGGCCCCGCCGCGCCGGTGGACCTCACGAGGATCCCCGGCGCCGTCCGCCCGGAACGCGCGGTCACCGCGATGGCGCCCGGCGCGCCCGGCACGGCGATGGCGGTCGGCAGCACCGGCGGGTCCGCGGCCGCCTGGCTCAGGGGCGGGGACGGCACGTGGACCCGCGGCCCGGCGCCCGCGCCGGGCGCGCGGCTGACCGCCGTCGCGCACGGCCCGCACGGCTGGCTGGCCGTCGGCCGCGCCGCCGCGCCGAACGGGACACCCGGCCCGCTGGTGACGGCCTCCCGCGACGGCCGGACCTGGCGCCGGACGGGCGTACCGGGCGGCCGGGCCGCCTCGGGCGCCGCGTCCGGCCCCGGCGGCTACGTCGTCGTCGGCCAGGCCGGGAACGCGCCCGCGGCATGGCGCTCGGCGGACCTCGCCCGCTGGACGCGCGGCGCGAGCGCCGGCCGCGGCGACCTCGCCGGCCCGGCCGCCATGCGCGACGTCGCCTCGACCGGAACGGCTTACGTCGCGGTCGGCGGACGGCAGGCCGCCCGCCCCGCGAAGGGCGGCCCGCCGCCCGGCGAACTGCCCGCCGTGTGGACCTCGCCCGACGGGCAGAAGTGGACGGCCGCCGCGCCGCCGGCCCTCCCGGCCGGGCTGGCCTCCGGCGCGTTCGGCCGGGTCGTGGCGCGCGGGAACGCGCTGGTGGCGCTCGGCTCGGGCCGTACCGCCGCCGCACCCGGCGCCCCGCGCGCGTTCGCCGCCCAGTCGGCCGACGGCGGCCGCACCTGGCGTCCCGCCACCCTCCCCGGCACGAACGCCACGACCGCGCTCACCGCCGCCACCGCGACCGCGAAGGGCTTCCTGCTCGCGGGCGCCGAGGGCGCGGCGGGCCGCCAGGACGTCGCGCTGTGGGCGTCCCCGGACGGCGCCGCCTGGCGCCGCGTCGCGGCCTCCGGCAACGGCCTGGACGGTCCCGGGGACCAGCGCCTGACGGCGCTCGCCCCGATCGGGAACGATGTCGTCGGAGCGGGTGTCAGCGCCGGCCACCGGGGCGAGACCCCGACACTCTGGCGCACCCCCGCTCCCTGAACGGGCGGCCCCCTGGCAAGGCACCGGCCGGCGGCCTCCCGCCGGCCGGACTCGCCTTCGCCGGAATCACCCGTTGCAGCCGCAGGAACAGCCTTTCGCGCACGAGCAGTTCCCGCCGTGACCACAACTGCATCCACCCTGTGTCATGGTCGGAACATAACCTCCGGGCGATTCGCACGACTATGCCCACCACCGCGACGCCGCCCTCACGCGACGGTCACGTGTTGATGTGGAGGTCGACTCCCAGCAGGATGAGGAACCACAGGAATATGGCCAGCAGCGCGCTGGCGACCTGGCGTAGCAGTTCCGCGTCGATGTAACCGCGGTCCCAGGCGACGAACACGCCGATGATGATGTAGATCAGCCCGACGATGCTGATGCCGGGCCGGTATCTGGACGCCATGGAGGGCTCTCTCCTCACGCACGTAAGGGGTGGGACTCATGACGTCCGGCCGGTGCCCGGGGTGCCGCGCGTGAAACTCCGGCGGTATTCGGGGCGTTCCGGTCGCGTTCCTTCGGGCCGTCCTGAAATGGTGCCGCCGTTTCGAAGGAAGGGAATGGGCCGAGCCGGTGTAGCGGAACGGCCACGGGCGGCGATAATCGGAATGTCGCTCCGGTGGCCGGCGGCACTTTGGGCAGCGCTCGCCGGCCACCGCAGCTTCTAGCGGCGGGTGCGGGCGCCGGACATGTCGATGCGGAGCACGGCCGGGTCGTGGCCGCCCGCGCGGGACGCGAAGTCGGCGTTGCGGTGGACGATGTCGTACTCGTGCTTCCGCGCGGCCAGCGACGGGCTCACCATGATGTGGTCGGTCGCCCGCGCGCTGCCCTGGGTGACGGTGGTGTAGCGGTCCTTCGCCGGCAGGGCGGCGGGCAGGTCGCGCAGGCCCGTCTCCTTGGCCAGGGCGCGGACCGGCGTCGCGTGCTCCGGCTCGCCGAGGTCGCCCGCCACGATGATGTCGGCGTTCCGGTCGGCGGCGCGGACGGAGCGGACGAACCGCGCGATCACCTTGGCCTGCTCCATGCGGCGCCACTCGGTCGGGCGCGTCGGCGGCTGGTAGCGGCCGAAGGCCGGGTGGTCGTCGCCCGAGCGGGGGTACCACTGGTTGGCGACCACGATGATCCGGTTGCCCTTCCAGGTCACCTCGCCCGCCACCGGCTTGCGCGTACGGCTCCACGCGGCGTCGCCGGGCGCGACGCGGCCCGGGCTGAGGCTGAGCCGCACGCCGGAGCGCTCGCGCACCGCCTTCACGGGGGCGGTCTCGGGGACCGCCTCGTCGCCGCCCGTCGGCCGGTCGACGAACGACAGGCCCCGGTCGCTGCGGAACAGGAACCCGACGTGGTCGTTGGAGCCCTTCTCGCCGCCGTCGGCGTTGTCGCGCGGCGGGACCGAGCGCCAGTCGTAGCCGGGCCCGCCGGCGGCGCTGATCGCGGTGATCAGCTCGGCGACGGTCTGGTCGGCGGCGACGGTGCCGTCGTCGCGGGTGCCGCTGTTGTCGCGCAGCCCGGTGACGGTGACGAGGTCGGGCGACTTGAGACCGGAGACGATGTCGGCGGCCAGCGCGGCGATCCGCGCGCGCGGCGCGTCCGGGCTGAGCCCGCCGAGGTCGGCGGTGGCGACGGCCAGCTCGCCGGGCCGCGCCGCCCGGGTCTCCTCGGGCTTCGCGCCGCCGTCCTGGTGCCGGGGGGCGGCGGTGACCAGCAGCTTGAACGCGCCGTACGCCGAGTCGAGGACGCCGGCGGCGACGCCGGGCAGCCGGTCGCCGGCGTTCATCCGGGGGAGCGGGGCGAGGGTGTCGTCGAGCACGACCCGTTCGGGGTTGGCGTCGGCGGCGGTGTCGAGGGCGCCGCGGGGCGTGCGCGCGGCGCCGGCCGGCAGCACCGGGGCCTCGCCGTACCGGGACGGTCCGGCGGCGACCGCGTTCCGCACGCCCGCCCGCATGCCCTCGATCGTCTCGTAGAAGTCCAGCGCGTTCCGCCGCGGGTCGAAGCGGCCGCCGCGCTCGATGTCGCGCGCGGCGCCCCAGGTGGGACCGGTCATGATCGTTCCGGGGACGCGGCGGCCTCCGGAGCCGATCAGCACCGGTGCCGGGAGCGGGACGCCGCGGGCCTCGACCGCGGTGCGGGTGGCGTCGATCTCGGTACGGCCGAGGGCGGCCGAGCGCACGCCGCCGGGCCGGTACTCGGTGACCCGGCCGTCGACCCGGACGGAGTCGCCTGCGGCGACCGTGGGGCGCTCGCGGGTGAAGACGTAGACGCCCTCGGAGGTGGCGTCTTTCCGGTCGGGCCTCGGGTCCTGCATCCAGAACCCGGTGGCCGCCACCGCCGTCACGACGCCGGGGACGCGGGCGACGGCGCGGCCGTTCAGCGGCGACACGTGCCCCGCGCCCTGGATGTCGCGGATCCGCCGCTCGGGCGGTGCCGCGGCGTCGGCGGGCGCGGCCGCCAGGAGGGGCCCGCAGACCACCGGCAGGCCGAGGAACGCTCCTGCCGCCAGCGCGCGGACCGGCCGGGTACGCCGGGCCCGTCCCGGCTCACCTTCGTACGCCACCCAAGCTCCATCTCGTACTAGAGCGCGGCCCAATGGACACGAAGAAGGATGACATACCGCGTCGGGCGAAATCGCCGTCTGGGGAACGCGATTCCGGGGCCGGTGGCGCGTACCGGCCCCGGAACCGCGGGCTCGGGCGAAATCGGTCTAGATCGGTCTCGATCGGTCTCGGGCGGTCAGTCGAACAGGACGACCTGGCGGATGACGTCGCCGCCCTTGAGGGTCTCGACGGCGTCGTTGAGGTCCTCGAACCGGATCCGGCGCGAGATCAGTCCGTCCAGGTCGAGCCGGCCCGCCCTCCACAGGTCCACGAACCGCGGCACGTCGCGCTTCATGTCGCAGCCGCCGTACAGCGAGGACTTGATGTTCTTGCCCTCGAACAGCAGCGAGAAGGCGCTCATCTCGAAGTTGTCGTCCGCCGCGCCGGCACCGACGACGATGACGTCGCCGCCGCGCCGGACGGAGTTCCACGCGGTGGTGATCGCGGCGGCCTTGCCGACGACCTCGAAGGCGTAGTCGAAGCCGGCGCCCGCGGTGAGCAGCCCCTTGACCTCCTCCAGGTCGTCCAGCGTCGCGGTGTGCGTGGCGCCGAACTGCTTGGCGAGGGGGTGCTTGGCCTCGTTCGGGTCGATCGCCAGGATCGTGGACGCGCCCGCGATCCGGGCGCCCTGGATGACCGACAGGCCCACGCCGCCCGCGCCCACCACGGCCACCGTGGCGCCCGGGTGGACCTTGGCGGTGTTGATGGCCGCGCCGACGCCGGTGGGGATGCCGCAGCCCAGCAGGGCCGCGTACTCGAACGGCACGTCCTCGGCGATCTTGATGACGCCGCGGCTGGGGAGCACCACCTCGTCGGCCCAGGTGCCGGAGCCGGCCATGCCGAACGCGGGGCTGCCGTCGGCCAGCGTGAAGTTGGGGACGCTGAACGACTGCACCACGTAAGTCATGCACAGGAACGGCTCGCCGCGCAGGCACTCGGCGCAGGTGCCGCAGTCGGGCGTCCAGTTGACGACCACGTGGTCGCCCACCGCCACACCGGTGACGTGCTCGCCGACCTCGGCGACGATCCCGGCCCCCTCGTGCCCCAGCACCGTGGGCGGCATCGACGGCAGCACGCCGGTCAGGGTGGAGAGGTCGGAATGGCAGACCCCGGTCGCCTTGATCTTGACCTTGACCTGGTCGGGACCCGGGTCGACGGTGCTGACGTCGTCGCGCAGGTCGATTTCGGCGTCGCCGACCGCGTGCAGAACCGCGGCACGTGCCATGGGTGCCTCCACAGTGGGATGGGGCGCCGGCGGGGCGCGGCGCCCTGGAAGGGGTGGGTTTCGCTGCTGTTCGCTGCTATTCGTCGAGCGTGAGCGCGGCCTTGGGGCAGGACCGCACGGCGTGCCGGACGCGGTCGGCCTCGGCGGCCGGGACCTCCGGCATGAGGATCTCGAGCTCGTCGTCGTCGTTGAGGTCGAAGACCTCGGGGGCGAGCCCCACGCACACGGCGTTCGCCTCGCACACCATGGGGTCGACGCTTACCTTCATCGCCACTGTCTCCGTTTCACTGGCCGGCCATCTTGCTGTGGTCCCACGAGGCGACCCGGCCCGGTTCCACGAGGTAGGCGTACCGCTTGGCGGCGGTGACCTCCGCGAAGGCCGTGACGGCCTCCTCGTCCTCCAGGCCCGTCATCTTCCGGACCACCTCGCGGCCAACATACAGAACGTCGTTCGGTTCCGTCAGGACCTCCGCCCGCCCGTAGATCAGGACGCCGGCCAGCTCGAAGTACTCCTCGCCGGACTCGATCAGGCACGTCACCCGGGGATCCCGCGCGATGTTGCGGGCCTTCTGGGAGCTCCGGTAGGTCCAGAAGGCGATCTTGCCGTCGACGACCACGTAGAACATGGTGACCATGTGCGGGGTGCCGTCGGGGTTGATCGTCCCCAGCTGCAGCTTGCGCTGCCCGCCGACGAAGCCGAGGGTCTCGTCCTCGCTCAGCGCGATCTCGGTACGCTTGCTCACCGGAAAAGTAGAACACGTTCCAGTATTGCCGGGCAAGACTGGAGTCTCATTCAAGTGAACCGGATGCCGCGCCCCGGCGAGGATGGGCGGGCCCCGTTCCGGGCAGACCATGCATCAAGCCAGGATGGATCGGGATAAAGTGCCCGGCGGAGGAGATCGATGACCAACACCACGGCGTCCACCCACGCGGGGACGACCACACCCCCCTCGGGGCCGGCGGCGGCCCCGGCCGCGCCGATGCCGCGCGACCTGCTCCGCGCCGCGCGCGCGGCCAAGGGCTTCATGCCGGAGCCCGAGGGCCAGGCGCTGTACGAGACCGCGCTGGAGTACGGCGCGCGCCCCGACCTGCCCGGCCCCCTGCTGGAGATCGGCAGCTACTGCGGCAAGTCGGCGATCTACCTCGGCGCGGCCGCCCGGGAGACCGGCGCGACCGTCGTCACCGTCGACCACCACCACGGCTCGGAGGAGAACCAGGCGGGCTGGGAGCACCACGACCCGTCCCTGGTCGATCCGCTGACGGGCCGGATGGACACGCTCCCGACCTTCCGCCGCACCCTGGGCTCCGCGGGCCTGGAGGACCACGTGGTGGCGATCGTGGGCACGTCCCGTACCGTCGCCGCGTTCTGGAACACCCCGCTGGCCCTGCTGTTCATCGACGGCGGCCACGCCGAGGACCTGGCGCAGGCCGACTACGAGAGCTGGGCGCCCTGGATCGCGGTGGGCGGCGCGCTCGTGATCCACGACGTCTTCCCCGACCCCGCGGACGGCGGCCAGGCGCCGTACCACGTCCACCAGCGCGCCCTGGGGAGCGGCGCCTTCACCGAACGCCGCGTGGAGGGCTCCCTGCGCGTCCTGGAGCGCACCGCCGACACCGACCCGCTGGCCCCCGGAGCCTGAGCGCCCGAGAGCGCGAGCGAGCCCTCCGTCCCCAGCAGCGGGACGGAGGGCTCGGCGTCAGAGCCGGGTGCGGACGGGGTTGGCGGTGCTCACCACGTAGCATCCGCACGCTTCGGGGTCGGCGGGGTCCGAGGGGCCCAGCGGGCGGCCCGCCACCTCCTTGAAGATGCGGGCGCCGGGGGAGGTTCCTTCGAGGGCGTCGGCGGCCAGGACGATCGCCGCCGCCGTGTACGTGGAGCGGTCCCCCGGGAAGTGCCGCCGGTTCTCGTACTGCCAGCCGGTCCAGTACGAGCCGTCCTCGTGCCGCAGGTGCTGGATGGTGGCGAACAGCTCCAGGGCCCGCTCGCGGTCGCCGGCGGCGTCCAGGGCCATCACGAGCTCGCTGCTCTCGGCGGCGGTGACCCAGGGCTGGTCGGACACGCAGCGGCAGCCGAGGCCGGGGACGACGAAGGTGTCCCACTGCTCGGCGATGCGCCGTTCGGCGGCGGCGCCGCGGACCGGGCCGGACAGGACGGGGTAGTACCAGTCCATCGACCAGCGGCTCTTGTCGGCGAACGCCTCGGGGTGCGCGGCCACCACGTGGCCGAGCTGGTCGGCGGCCAGCTCCCATTCGGGTTCGGGCTCGCCGAGGTGCTCGGCCAGCGCGACCGCGCAGCGCAGCGACTGGTAGATCGACGAGCAGCCGGTCAGCAGCGCGTGGTCGGACGCGGCGCCGTCCTCGTGCCGGATCCAGATGATCTCGCCGCGGCGGGTCTGGAGGCCGAGCACGAAGTCGACGGCGCGGCGCACCGCGGGCCACATGTGCCGGGCGAACGCCTCGTCGCCGGTCATCAGCAGCTCGTGCCAGACGCCGACGGCGATGTACGCGGCGTGGTTGGACTCGCCGCCCGGTTCGGTGACCTCGCCCAGCACCCACTTGGCCGGCCAGGAGCCGTCGGGGCGCTGGACGGAGCGCAGCCACTCGTACGCGCGGCGGGCGGGTTCGCGCAGCCCGGCGACCGTGAGGGCCATCGCGGCCTCCACGTGGTTCCAGGCGTCCACGTGCCCGGGGACCCCGCCGGTCGGGGTGAACCAGGGGATGGCCCCGGACTCCTCCTGCTGGACCGCGATGCTGCGCGCGGTCGCGACGATCTCGTCCGAGGTCAGCACGCCCGGCACGGCCGGGGGCGCGGCGGGCTCAGACCGCATCCGCGGTCTCCTCCGCCGGCGCCGAGGGAGCGCCGGACGCGGGGGGCTTGGCGAAGTACACGACGACGCTCTTCCCGATCACCGGGTTGAGCACCCGCTCGGCCAGCCGGGTGGCCAGCGGCCGCTTCATGATGTCCCACACGAGGATCTGGTGGTACGCCTTGGCGGCGACGTGGTCGTCGTTGTTCACGCCGACCGCGCACTTGATCCACCAGTACGGGGCGTGCAGCCCGTGCGCGTGGTGGTGCGGGCCGACGCGGAAGCCGATGGACTTGAGCTTGGCCTCCAGCTCCGCGCGGGTGTAGATGCGGATGTGGCCGCCGGGGGCGGTGTGGTAGTCCTCCGAGAGGGCCCAGCAGACCCGCTCGGGCAGCCAGGCCGGGACGGTCACGGCGAGCCGCCCGCCGGGCTTGAGGACCCGCATCAGCTCGCGCATCGCCCGCATGTCGTCGGGGATGTGCTCCAGCACCTCGGACGCGATGATCTTGTCGAAGTGGTCGTCGGGGAACGGCAGTTCGAGGGCGTCGCCCTGCACGGTCTCGGCGGCGGCCTCCTCGGGGAGGCCGCCCTCCATCCGCATGGCCTTGAACATCGTGTCGACGCCGGCCAGCTCGCCGGCGTCCATGTCGAAGGCGACGACGCGCGCACCCCTGCGGTACAGCTCGAAGGCGTGCCGCCCGGCGCCGCATCCCATGTCCAGGACGCGCTCTCCGGGCTTCACGCGGAACCGCCCGAAATCAACGGTCAGCAGGGTGGTGCTCCTTCCGTACGGGGGACGCCGCGCGCGGCGCGGGTCCCTGGATCTCGTCCCGCTGGGCCTGGCCGGCGGGCCCGTGGCGGGCCCGGGGCCGGGCCCGTCAGGCGCGCCGGTGGGGGCGGGCCGAGGCCAGCCGCCGGTAGCGCTCCTGCGCGATCGCCTCGCGGTAGTGCGCGACCGTGGCCTGCGCCACCGCGGGCCACGCGAACCGCGACTCGACCCGGGCCAGGCCCGCCTCGCTCATCCGGGCGCGTTCGGCGGGGGAGTCGTGCAGCCGGCGCAGCGTGGCGGCCAGCTCCTCGACGTCGCCGGGCTCGACCAGGATCCCGGCGTCGCCGACGACCTCGGGCAGCGCCCCGGCGCGGCTGGCGACCAGCGGGGTGCCGGACGCCATGTGCTCGACCGCCGGCAGCGAGAACCCCTCGTACCGGGACGGCACCACGGCCGTCTCGGCGGAGGCGAGCAGGTCGCCCAGCTCGTCGTCGGTGATGCCGCTGACGAACCGGACCCGGTCGCCCAGGGCCAGCTCGCGGACGAGCTTGGCGGTGGGGCCGTCGTCCTTGGGCTTGCTGACCACCACGACGTGCACGTCGCGCTCGGTGGCGACCTTGGCGACCGCGCGCAGCAGCACGTCCACGCCCTTGATCGGGGCGTCGGCGCTGGCCATCGCGACGATCCGGCCGGGGACGCGCCCGCCGCGCGGGTGGAAGATCCGGGTGTCGACGCCGAGCGGCAGGATCTCGATGTCGCGCGGGTCGACGCGGAAGTCCTTGACGATGTCGACCTTGGAGGACTCGGAGACGGTCAGCACCGGCCCGATCCGCCGCGCCACCTGGCTCTGCATGGTGACGAAGCCGTACCAGCGGCGCTTGCCGAGGTGCTGCCGGACGCCCTTGGCGGCCTCCAGCTCGATCCGCCGGTCGACGCTGATCGGGTGGTGGATGCTGGTCACCAGCGGCAGGCCGAGCCGGCCGATGCCGAGGTTGCCGAGGCCGAGCACCTGGTTGTCGTGGGCGACGTCGAAGTCGCGGCGGCGGCGGCGCAGCTCGCGCAGCACCCGCAGGCTGAACGTCAGCGGCTCGGGGAAGCCGCCGGTCCGCATGTGGGCGTACTCCAGGACGTCGATCCAGTCGCGGAACTCGCCGAGGGCCGGATTGCGGAAGGGATCCTCGTCCCGGTACAGGTCCAGGCTGGGGATCTTGGTCAACCTGATCTCGTCGCGGTCGAGTTCCGGATACGGTTGCCCGGACAGCACCTCGACCGAGTGCCCGAGGTCGACCAGCTCGCGGCTCAGATGCCGCAGGTAGACGCCCTGGCCGCCGCAGTGCGGCTTGCTCCGGTACGAGAGCAGGGCCACGCGCAGCGGGCCCTCGGCCGGGCCGTCCGGCGGGCCCGCCGGGCCCTCTGACCGACCGCCCGGCGGCTCGCCTGCCTCAGCCACGCCAGTCCCTGCTCACGCACCACTCCTGTCAATCGGTGGACGTCCGGCGCAGCCGCACCGGCATGCCCTTGATGCCGTTGATGAAACTAGACCTTAGCCTCCGCACGTTACCGGAGAGTTCGATATTGGGCATGGAGTCCAAAAGTGTTTCGAAAAGCACACTCAACTCCAGCCGGGCAAGATGCGCACCGAGGCAGAAATGGGGCCCTCCGCCGCCGAACCCCAGGTGGGGGTTGGGGTCGCGGCCGACGTCGAAGCGGTACGGGTCCGCGAAGACCCGCTCGTCCCGGTTGGCCGAGCCGTAGAAGACCACGACCTTGTCGCCCGCCGCGATCTTCGCGCCGCCGAGCTCCACGTCCCGCATCGCCGTGCGGCGGAAGAGGTTGACCGGGGTCACCCACCGGACGATCTCCTCGACGGCCGTGGGCAGCAGGCTCCGGTCGGCGCGCAGCCGCTCCCACTGGTCCGGATGCTCGAAGAACGCGAGCATCCCGCCGGACGCGGCGTTGCGGGTGGTCTCGTTGCCGGCCACCGACAGCAGCATCACGAACAGCTCGAACTCGTTGCCCGTCAGCTCGTTGCCCTCGGCGTCCGGCTGGAGCAGCCGGGTGACGATGTCGTCGCGCGGCTCCGCCCGCCGCCGCGCCGCCAGCTCCTCGGCGTACGCGTACAGCTCGGTCGCCGCCGCCTGGCCCTCCTCCGGCGAGGTCTGGAACTCGGGATCCTCCGCGCCGATCAGCGTGTTGGACCAGTGGAAGATCTTGTCGCGGTCCTCCACCGGGGCGCCGAGCAGCTCGCAGATCACGTACAGCGGGAGCGGGGCGGCGATGTCCCGGACGAAGTCCGCCTCGCCGCCCGCCTCCAGCCGTTCCGCCACCTCGCCGACGAGGTCGCGGCAGATGTCGCGGATGTGCTCCTCCAGCAGGCCGATGGCCCGCGGCGTGAACCCCCTGTTGACGATGCTCCGCTTGCCCGAGTGCTCGGGCGGGTCCTGGTTGAGCATCATCATCCGCTGGAGGTCCAGGTGCTCCGGATCCGGCTCGTCGAACAGCGCGAGCCGGGCGTACGACGAGAACACCTCCGGATGCCGGGACACGTGGACGACGTCCTCGTGCCGCGTGACCGCCCAGAACTCCGGGTTGCCCCGGCTCGGATCGGCGTGGTGGCGGTGGACGGGCGCCCGCTCGCGCAGCTCGGCGAGCTGCTCGTGCGGGATCCCGCCGCGCTCGTAGACGTCCGGATCGACCAGTTCGATGTTCGTGAGCGGGGCCTGGGGGGTGGTGGTCATCGCCGCGGACCTCCTCGTCGGCACGGGCGGAGCGAGGGTCAGGTGCGCCCGGAGGCGCTGGGGGTGAACTCCACGGGGAGTTCCTTGACGCCGTTGACGAAGTTGGAGCGCAGCCGGCGGGGCTCGCCGGCCGGCCGGATGTCGGGGACCCGGTCCAGAATCGTCTCAAAGATGATCCGCAGATTCATCCGCGCGAGGTGGGTTCCCAGGCAGAAGTGCGGCCCGCCGCCGCCGAAGCCGATCTGCGGGTTGGGATCGCGGCCCACGTCGAAGGTGAACGGGTCGTCGAAGACCTTCTCGTCGCGGTTGGCCGAGCCGTAGAACAGCACGACCTTGTCGCCCGCCTTGATCTGCTTGCCGCCCAGCTCGGTGTCCTGGGTGGCGGTACGGCGGAACTGGTTGATCGGGCTGACCCAGCGCACGATCTCCTCGACGGCCGTGGGCAGCAGGCTCCGGTCCTTCTTGAGCCGCTCCCACTGCTCGGGGTGCTCGAAGAGCGCCTGCATCCCGCCGGCCGTGGCGGTGCGGGTGGTCTCGTTCCCGGCGATCGACAGCATGATCACGAAGAGCTGGAACTCCTCGTCGCTGATCCGCTCCCCGTCCGGGCCGGGGGACAGCAGCTTGGTCACGATGTCGTCGCGCGGGTCGGAGGCGCGCGCGGCGGCCAGCTCGCCCGCCCAGGCGGCGAACTCGGCGGCGCACATCGCGGACTCGTTCCGGTCGCCGATGAACTCGGGGTCGTTGAACGCGACCAGCTTGTTCGACCAGTGGAAGATCTTGTCGCGGTCCTCCATCGGGGCGCCCAGCAGCTCGCAGATCGTGTAGAGCGGCAGCGGGACGGCGAAGTGCTCGACGAAGTCGCAGCGGCCGAGCGTCACGGCCGTGTCGATCAGCTCGTGGCAGCTCTGCCGGATGTGGTCCTCGAGCTTCTTGATCATCCGGGGCGTGAAGCCCTTGTTGACCATGCTGCGCAGCCGGGTGTGGTCCGGCGGGTCCTGGAAGAGCATCATCTGCCCGTACAGGGCGATGTCGTCGTCGGTGAACTCCTCGAACATCGCCGTCCGGGTGTGCGAGGAGAACAGCTCGGGGTGGCGCGACACGTAGATGACGTCCTCGTGCCGGGTGATCGCCCAGAAGCCCGGTACGCCCTCGTTCGGGTCGTGGTGCCAGTGGACCGGGTCGTGCTCCCGGAGCCACGCGAGGGTGTCGTGCGGGATGCCGTCCCGCTCGTACACGCCGGGGTCGATGACGTCGATGTCGGGAACGAGGCCGAGCTCAGGGGCCATGGAACGATCCTTCGTGCCGGGGGTGGGTCGTCGGGTCGTCGGTTCGTGGGGCGGGACGGGACGGACGGGCGGGCGTGTCACTCGAAGCGCATGTGTCACTCGAAGCGCATGTGTCACTCGAAGGCCGCGGCGAGCTCGCCGGCGGCGGTGAATCCGGCGGCGCCGGTGGAGATCTTGGGGCCGAGCTCGGCGGCGAGCGCGGCGGGCGTCCAGGCGCCGTCGGCGGCGGCGAGGTGCGCCACGGCCGGCGGCGCCATCACCGCGACGCGGCCGCCGTACGCGACGAAGACCTGGCCGGTGACGTCGGCGGCGGCGGGTGAGGCGAGGTAGACGACCAGCGGGGTGACGTGGTCGACCGACAGCGGGTCCGGGCCGTCCTCGGGGGCGGGGCCGAACACCCCGGCGGTCATGTTCGTGCGGGCGCGCGGGCAGATCGCGTTGGCGCGCACGCCGTACCGGCCGCAGGCCTGGGCGGTGGACAGCGTCAGCGCGGTGATGCCGGCCTTGGCGGCGGCGTAGTTGGGCTGGCCGGCCGAGCCGAGCAGGAACGCCTCGGACGAGGTGTTGACGATCCGCGCGTACACCGGCCCGCCGGTCTCCTTGGACCGTGCCCGCCAGTGCGCGACGGCCAGCCGGGAGGTGGCGAAGTGCCCCTTGAGGTGGACGCGGACGACCGCGTCCCACTCCTCCTCGGACATGTTGAACAGCATCCGGTCGCGGGTGAACCCGGCGTTGTTGACCAGCACGTCCAGGCCGCCGAACGTGCCGGTGGCGGTCGCGACCAGGCCCTCGGCCGTGTCCCAGGCGCCGATGTCGCCGGCGTGGACGGCGGCCTCGCCGCCGGCGGCGGCGATCTCCTCGGCCACGGAGTGCGCGGCGTCCGCGTCCACGTCGTTGACCACGACGCGGGCGCCCGCACCCGCCAGCGCGAGGGCCTCGGCCCGGCCGAGCCCCCCGCCGGCGCCGGTGACGACGGCCACCCGCCCGTCCAGGCTCACATCTGGGTCGGTCACGGCATACCTCGTTCCCTGATCCTGGAGTCGAGCGCGCTTGCCCGGGCAAGCAATCTAGAACACGTTCTAACATGAGACTCCAGTCTCATCAAGGGGGCAAGAGGGGGTGACGTGAGTCACCCGGCCCGCGGGCGGCGGCCGTTCGCGGGCACGCCGAAGACCCCGCACGCGGTTCGCGTACGGGGTCGGGAAGGCGCGGGTCAGCCGGTCAGCACGTAGCTGATCGGGTCGCCGCCGGCGCGGCGGACGACGCCGCGCCGTTCCAGCGTGCGCAGGTGCGCGGCCGCCTCGGCGGCGGCCATCCGGCGGGAGCCGATCTCCATGTCCTCCCAGGCGCCGCGCCACCGCATGCCGGCGGCGATCCGCCACAGCGTGGCGGGCTCCCCGGCCGAGAGCAGCCCGGCGATCTCGACCATCCGCTCCTCGTGGTGCTCGGCGATCTCGCGGGCCCGTTCGGTGAGTCCCTGGAACCTGTACTGGTGCGCGGGCAGCACCTCGCCCACGTTCAGGCCGCCGACCCGCTCCAGCGACTTCAGGAAGTCGCCCAGCGGGTCCACGTCCGCCTCGTCGAACGGGTACAGCGAGATGTGCGGGGTGATCCGGGGCAGCACGTGGTCACCGGTGAAGATCCGGTCCGCGTCCTCCAGGTGCAGGCAGATGTGGCCCGGGCTGTGCCCCGGCGTCCACACCGTGCGCAGTGCCCGGCCGGGCAGGTCCACCAGGTCGCCGTCCGCCAGCTCCCGGTCCGGCAGCGCCGGCGGGTCCACCATGTGGCCCGCGCCGGTCCACTCGGCCAGGTCGGACTCCGCGGCGCCCGCCTGGCGCAGCGAGTCCAGGTGGAAGGCGCGGCCGCCGTCCGCCAGCCGGTCGGTGTCGTGGAACCGCCGCACGACCGCGGTGTCGTCGCGGTGCATGGCGATCCACGCCCCCGACGCCTCGCGCACCCGGCCGGCCAGCCCGGAGTGGTCGGGGTGGAAGTGCGTGACCACCACCCCGTGCACGTCCGCCACGTCCATGCCGAACACGGCGAGCCCGTCCTTGAGCGCGGCCCAGGCGTCCTCGTGGTGCCAGCCCGCGTCCACCAGGACCGGCCCGCGAGGGCTCTCCAGCGCGTACACCAGCGTGTACGCGAGGGGGTTGCCGGGAATCGGCACCGGGACGCTCCACACGCCCCCGCCGAGGTCCTCGGGATCTGGTCGCACGCTCAAATCTCGTCTCCGCCCTTGTTCGATCGGTCGCCGGAGGCCCCGCCCCCGGCCCCGCGGCCGCTCAGATGCGCTCGATGATCGTGCCGGTCGACAGCGAGCCGCCGCAGCACATGGTGATCAGCGCGGTGGACGCGTCCCGCCGCTCCAGCTCGTGCAGCGCGGTGGTGAACAGCCGGGCGCCGGTCGCGCCGACCGGGTGGCCCAGCGCGATCGCGCCGCCGTTGACGTTGACGGTGTCCATGTCGGGCTTGTGCACCGACGCCCAGGACAGCGCCACCGAGGCGAACGCCTCGTTGATCTCGGTGATGTCGATGTCGGCCATCGTCATCCCGGTCCTCTTCAGCACGGCCTCGGTCGACTGCACCGGGCCGTCCAGGTGGTAGTACGGCTCGGCGCCGACGAGCGCCTGCGCCTTGATCCGGGCGCGCGGGCGCAGCCCGAGGGCGCGCGCCTTCGCCTCGTCCATGACCAGCACGGCGGCGGCGCCGTCGGTGATCTGCGAGGACGACCCGGCGGTGTGGATCGCGCCCTCCATGACCGGCCGGAGCTTGGACAGGCCCTCGACGGTGGTCTCGCGCAGGCCCTGGTCGCGGGTGACCGTCCGGGTCTCGCCGGTGGGGTTGCCCTCGGCGTCCAGGACGGGCGCCTCGATCGGCGTGACCTCGCGGTCGAACCGGCCGTCGGCCCACGCCTTGGCGGCCTTCTGCTGGGAGGCGGCGCCGAACGCGTCCAGGTCGGCGCGGGTGAGGCCGCGCCGCTTGGCGATGCGCTCCGCGGACTCGAACTGGGGCGGCATGTCCAGCGACCAGTCGTCCGGCTTGGGGTTGTGCGGGTAGACGTTGGCGCCCAGCGGGGTCCGGCTCATGACCTCGACGCCGGCGCCGATCGCCACGTCCACCACTCCGGCCGCGATCTGCGAGGCGGCCAGGTGCACGGCCTGCTGGGCGGAGCCGCACTGGGCGTCGATGGTGGTGACGCCGGTCTGCCAGGGCAGGCCCGCGTACAGCCAGGAGTAGCGGCCCACGTGGCTGCCCTGCTCGCCGGCCTGCGTCACGCAGCCCGTGAAGACCTGGCCCACCTCGATCGGGTCGATGCCGGACCGCTCCAGCAGGGCCTTGTAGGCGTGCGCCATGACGGCCTGCGCCTTGAGGCCCGCGAGCCAGCCGTTGCGCTTGCCGAGCGGGGTCCGGACGGCTTCGACGATCACAGGCGTGCCCATACGGTCTCCTTCTAGAACGTCATTCGACTACGAATGTAACCCGTTCCATTTTTCGGAGAAAGGGCGCCCCCGGGGGCCCCGTCCCACGCACCGGGACGAGACCCCGGTCACTGCCCGGCGCCGCCGCAGGTCAGCCGGGTGCGGCTAGCCGACGGTGACGGGCAGCTCCTTGACGCCGTTGATCCAGGACGAGCGCAGCCGCCGCGCCTCGCCCGCCCGCCGGATGCCCGGCATCTGCTCGGCGATCGCGTCGAACATCAGCCCGATCTCCATCCGGGCGAGGTTGGCGCCGATGCAGTAGTGCGCGCCGGTGCCGCCGAAACCGAGGTGCGGGTTCGGCGAGCGGGTGATGTCGAACCGCTCCGGCGCCTCGAAGACGTCCTCGTCGAAGTTGGCGGAGCTGTAGTACATCGCCACCCGGTCGCCGGCCTTGATCTCCGCGCCGCCCAGCTCGGTGTCGCGGACGGCGGTGCGCTGGAACGCCGTCACCGGCGTCGCCCACCGCACCACCTCGTCGGCGGTGGTCTCGGGCCGCTCGGCCTTGTACAGCTCCCACTGCTCGGGGTCGTCGAAGAACGCCATCATCCCGTGGGTGAGCGCGTTGCGGGTGGTCTCGTTCCCGGCCACCGCGAGGATGATCATGAAGTAGCCGAACTCGTCCTCGGACAGGCCCTGGCCGTCCACGTCCGCGGTGACCAGCCGGGTGACGATGTCGTGCGCGGGGCAGGCGCGGCGCTCGGCGGCCAGCCCCATCGAGTAGCCGATGATCTCCGCGGCGGCGCCGTTCGGGTCGGCGTCGTACTCGGGGTCGTCGTAGCCGAGCATCTTGTTGGACCACTCGAACAGCCGGCCGCGGTCCTGCTGCGGCACGCCCATCAGCTCGGCGATCGCCTGGAGCGGCAGCTCGGCCGCCACCTGCGTGACGAAGTCGATCGTCCCGTCGCCGCCCGCCCGGCGCGCCTCCGCCACGATCCGGCCGGCCCGCTCGCGCAGCGCGTCGTGCAGCCCGTTGATCACGCGCGGGGTGAAGCCGCGGGAGACGATCCGGCGCAGCTTGGTGTGCTGCGGCGCGTCCAGGTTCACCAGCAGGGTCTCCCGCTGGACGGCCAGCTCCTCCTCGGTGAACCGGTCGTTGAAGCGGATGATCGACCCGTTCGCCCCGGCCGAGAACAGCTCGCCGTCGCGGGAGATCTCCTTGACGTGGGCGTGCTTGCTGATCACCCAGAAGCCGTCGTCCTGGAAACCGGTGGCGCCGCGCGGCTGCGCGTTCCACCAGGGGCGGGCGGTACGGCGCAGCGCGGCGAACTCGGCGAGCGGCACCCGCTCGGCCATCAGGTCGGGGGAGCTGAAGTCGAAGTCGGCGGGAACGTCGGCGGGAACGTTCGAGAGATCCGGCGCGGTGCTCGTCATGAACGCAAGGTAAAACGCCCTCCGCGGCCCGCACAAGAGAAAATGAGACTCAAGTCTAGTCAGTGGTATAGATCTCAGATCATGTAGCGGTCTTGACGCGGAGGCCCGCGTACGTGGGAACGAGGACGCCCCTCGCGGCGCGCCGGGACACCACCCGGTACGGGCGCCCCTCGGAGTGCAGCGCCCCCAGCATCCGGGCGACCTGCGTGCGCGCCACCGCCGCGCCCAGGCACAGGTGCCGCCCGCCGCCGAACCACAGCTGCCGCGTCTCCGGCACGTAGTCCCGCCGGACGTCGAACGGCCCGGCGGCGTTGGTGGCCAGGTAGGCCAGCAGCAGGACGCGCTCGCCCGCCCGCAGCCGCCGCCCGCCGACCTCGGCGTCCCGCGCGACATGGCGGCCGATCACCGGGGCCGGGGCGGCCACCCGCAGGCCCTCCCGCACGGCGTTGCCCAGCAGCTCCGGCTCGGCGAGGAGCGTTCTCTGCTGGCCGGAGTCGTGGAGGAGCGCGACCGTGCGGGACGTGCCGGAGGCCCCGGTCTCGGTCCCCGCGATGGCCAGCAGCGTCGCCAGCCCGCGCGCCAGCGGCACGCCGAAGCCCATCTCGCGGCAGCGGCCCAGGATCGTGTCCGGGCCCGCGGTCCGGTACGCCTCCTCCACGCCGGCCGTGATGTCGTCGACGATGGTCCTGGCCTGGGCGAGGACGCCCGGGGCGAGTTCGGTGGAGGCGGTGGTCCCCATCGCCAGGGCGGCGAGCCGCTCCCCGGCGGCGAAGATCCTCCGGTACGCGTCGTCGTCGCGGCCGGCGGGCAGCCCCAGCAGGTCCGCGACCAGCCGCCCGGCCAGCACGCGGGTCGCGTCCGCCACGTCCACGGTGCCGCCGCCGGCCAGCCGGTCCGCGATGGCGGCGTAGTGCGCGCCCTGCGAGCGTTCCACCAGTTCGCGGGCGCTCTCCTCGGTGAAGAGGTCGCGCGCCCTGGTCCGCACCTCGGTGTGCCGGGCGCCGCCGAACAGCTCGCCCATCTCGGCGCCGAACAGCTGGGTCCACATATGGCCGACCCCGCCCTCGCCCGTCATGCCGAAGGCCGCGTGGTCGTTGAGCACCCGCCGCGCCAGGAGGGGGTCCGTCACCACCCAGCCGAGCCGCGGGATGCGCGTGATGGGGCCCGTGTGCCGGGCCGCCTCCAGCAGGGCGTACAGGCCCTTGTTGCCGTTCCAGAGCAGCCGCGCCTCGTGCCGCGCGGCGGGGTCCCCGAGCGTGTTCGTCCTGATCACCCGGCCAGTGTGCCGTCCGGCGGGCGGTGAACCGACCGTTCATATCACCTATTCAGGGGGCGTGGTGGTACTCACTCGGACCTGGGGTAGAACGCCCCCTTTGGGTTACGTAGGGTGCCCCTGGCGACGGAGGACGCGGCCCGGCGAAGGTTTCGGTACCGGGACCGGCACCCGCCGATCTCGGATCTAGGCGAACGGGGGTCCGGACCACCATGAGAGCGCGCATCGCGGGAGTGGCGGCGTATCTGCCGCCGCGCACGGTGAGCAGCGCCGAGGTCGAGGCGCGCGTGGCGGCGTCCGGCGGCGGGTACCGGCCGCATCCGACGATCGTCGAGCGGATGACCGGGATCGCGTCCCGCCACCTCATGCGCGACGACCAGCAGGCCTCCGACCTCGCCGTCGAGGCCGCCCGGCGGCTGCTGGACGAGCACGGCACCGCCCCGGACCGGCTCGACCTGCTGATCTTCGGCTCGGCCTCGCAGGACATGATCGAGCCCGCCACCGCGCACATCGTGGCCGCCAAGCTCGGCGCGGACTGCCCGGTCTTCGACGTCAAGAACGCCTGCAACAGCTTCCTCAACGGGCTCCAGATCGCCGACGCGCTGATCCGCACCGGGCAGCACGAGCGGGTCCTGGTCTGCACCGGCGAGTCCCCGTCCCGCGCGATCCGCTGGAAGGTGAGGGACCGCGCGCAGTTCGTGGACGCGTTCGCCGGCTACACGCTGTCCGACGCGGGCGCCGCGATGCTGGTCGAGGCCGCTCCGGACGGCGGGATCTTCTACCGCGACTTCGCCGCCGTCTCCACCGCCTGGGACGTCGGCACGCTCCCCGGCGGCGGCTCGCTGCACCCGCGCGACCCCGAGTTCTCCTACTTCAGCGGCGACGGCCGCCGGCTCAAGGACGCGTTCGTCGGGCACGGCCCCGAGATCTTCCACACCGCCCTGCAGAAGACCGGCCTGACCTGGGACGACTTCGCCTTCATCGGCGTCCACCAGGTGACGGTGCCGTACCTGGAGGTGCTCCGCTCGATCCTGGACGTCCCCGCCGACCGGCTCGTGGTGACGCTGCCCGAGCACGGCAACGTCGCCTCGGCCTCGCTGCCGCTCCAGCTCGACACCGCGATCCGCGCCGGCCGCTGCGGGCCCGGCGACCGGATCGCGCTGGTCGGGCTGGCCGGCGGCGTCAGCCTCGGCGTCACGTTCGCGGAGCTGTGACGGTGGCCATGACCGCGCGGGACCTCTGGGTCGTGATCCCCGCGTACGACGAGGAGCGCTCGATCGGCGCCACGCTGCGCCGGCTCGCGGAGCAGACCGACACCGGCTTCACCCTGGTCGTCGTCGACAACGGCAGCACGGACCGCACCGCCGAGGTCGTCCGGGAGTTCGCCGCCGCGAACCCCGCGCCCGAGGTGCGGCTCATCGCCGAGCCGGAGAAGGGCACCGGCGCCGCCGCCGACACCGGGATCCGGCACGCGATCTCCGCCGGGGCCACGCACATCGCCCGCACCGACGCCGACTGCCTGCCCGCCCCGGACTGGATCGCGGCGGTGCGGCGCGCGTTCGCCGAGGGGCTGGAGATGGTCAGCGGGCCGCTGCGGCCCCGGACCGACGAGTTCGACCTGAAGCTGTGGGAGCGGCGGCTGCTCCCCGCCGTGATCGGCGTCGCCGCCATGTTCGGCCGGTTCCGGCCGGGCAACCAGGACCCGCTCGCGCTCGGCCCGTACATGATGATGCCCGGCTGCAACGTCGCGATCACCGCCGCGCTCTACGAGCGCGCGGGCGGCTTCCCGCGCACCCGCATCGAGGACGTGCACGAGGACCGCGCCCTGGTCAACGCCGTGCGCCGGCTGACCACCGCGTACGGCCTGCGCGGCGACGTGACCGTGTACGGCTCGGTGCGGCGGCTGCGCGCGTACGGCCTGGTCGGCACCCTCGGCTGGTACGCCGACCACCGCTACAAACCGGAGGTCGTCGACATCCGCATCGGGGACGTCCGGTGACCGGCTGGGAGCGGCGGCTCTACCTGTCCGCGCACCCGTTCGCGTACCCGCTGCTGCGCGGCCTGGCCCGACGCGGCCCCGTCGTCCGGGTACCGGGCGTCGGGGTGGTCGTGAACGACGCCGCGCTCGCCCGCGACGTCCTGATGGACGGCGCCGCGTTCCGCAAGGACGGCCCCGGCTCGCCCGGCGACCTCTGGACGCCCGTGCTCGGCCCGTCCGTGCTGCTCAACATGGAGGGCGAGGCGCACCGCGCGCTCCGCCGCCGCCTCACCGACCTCTTCACCCCCTCGTACGCCGACGCGCTGTGCGCGCGCGTGCTGGCCGGGCCGCTGGAACGCCTCGCCGGCCGCCTCGCCCGCGGCGCCGTCGTGGACCTGGTCGACACCATGCGCGTCATGGCGGGCGCCGTGATGAGCGAGGTCATCGGGCTGGAGGCCCGATCCGAGGACGAGAGCCGCCGGCTGTTCGAGCAGGGCGAGCGGGTCGTCTCGATGATCTCGCTGCGCACCCGCCGGCTCTCGCCCGCGCAGGTGGCGCGGGCCCGCGCCGTCCTGGACCCGCTGGGCGACATCGCCGCCAAGGCGTACGCGGCCGGCGACGAGGGCACCGTCATGGGCCGGATGCGGCGGCTCGGCCTGTCGGAGGCCGAGGCGCGCGGCGCCGCCGGGGCGTTCTTCCTCACCGGCACCGAGACCGTCGCCACGCTCGTCCCGCGCCTGGTCGCGCTGCTGCACGACACCGGCCGCCTGGACCCCGGCCGCCTGGACCCCGGCATCGACCTCGACCGGGCGATCGACGAGGCCATGCGGGTCGCGACGCCGACGCCGGTGATGCTGCGCGGCGTGCACGCGGCCGCCACCATCGGGGACGTCGCGGTCCGGCCCGGCGACCGGGTCCTGATCGCGACGCACAACTGCTGCCGCGCGTACGGCCCGTTCGACCCGGACCGGCCGCACCCGCCGGAGCTGCGGCGGCTGTGGTTCGGCGCGGGCCCGCACTTCTGCATCGGCTACCCCCTCGCGATGGCCGAGACCCGCGCGGTCGCCCGTACCGTCCTCGCCGCCGCGCCACTGAAGATCACCCACCGGCGGGCGGCGCGCCGCGTGCTGATCCCGACGTACGCGCGCCTGGAAGTGAGGGCCGTATGACGCTCGTACGGCGCCTGCTGGACCAGGCCGCCGAGACACCCGCCGCCGTCGCGCTCGTTGCCGGGGACGGGCGGGAGCTGACGTACGGCGAACTGCGCCGCCAGGTGCTCGCCGTACGGCACGGGCTGCTGGCCGCCGGGATGGAGCCGGGGGACGGGGTGCTGTTCTCCGTACGGCCCTCGCCCGAATCGCTCGTGCTGGCGCTGGGCGTGGTCGCGGCCGGCGGAGTGGTCGTCTTCGCCGACCCTGGGGCCGGGCCGGAGATGTTCACGGCCCGGCTCCGCCTGGCGAGCCCGCGCTGGTCGGCGGCCGAGTCGCTGCTGTACGCGGCGAGCCGCCTGGGACCCGTCCGGGCGTACGCGCGGCGCCGCGGGCTGCTGCTGCCCGACCTCGCCGACCTGGGCATCCCGCACCACATCCACGTGGGACGGTGGCTTCCCGGCGTGCCGCGCGGAGCCCTGCCTTTCGCGCGGCTCGCGCGCGGCACGGCCCCCGAGCCGCGCGACGACGGGGACGCGGACGCGCCCGCCGCCGTCATCTTCACGTCCGGCACCACCGAGAACCCGCGCGCCGTCGTCCACACGCAGGGCTCGCTGTCGGCGGCCCTGGACCTGTTCCGCGAACGCCTCCCGCTGGGGCCGGGCGACGTCGTCCACACCGACCAGCTCATGCTGGGCCTGCCGACGCTGATCTCGGGCGCGCGCTGGTCGATGCCGCCGCTTTTCTGCTCGCCGGGCGACTTCGCGCGCCTGCTGGAGGAGCGGGGCGCGACGCACACGTTCTGCGTGCCCGTCCACCTGGCCGAGATCCTGGACGCGCGCCCGCGGCTGCCGGACGCGCTCCGGTACGTCCTGCTGGGCGCGGCGCCCGCCCCGGCCGCGATCCTGCGCCGCGCCCTGGCCTCGGCCCCGTCCGCCGAGGTCCTGTCCGTCTACGCGATGACCGAGATCCTGCCCGTCGCCATCGCGTCCGCCCAGGAGAAGCTCGACCACGCGGGCGAGGGCGACTTCGTGGGCGCGCCCCTAGCGGGGACCTCCATCGCCGCGGACGGCGAGCTGCTGCTGTCCGGACCCAACCTCTGCCGCGGCTACCTCGGCGACCCGCCCCTCACGGAACTGCCCACCGGCGACCTGGCCCGGCACGACGCCGCCGGCCGGCTCGTCCTCCTCGGCCGCAAGAAGGACATGCTGATCAGAGGCAAGTTCAACCTCTACCCGGGCCTGTACGAGCCGGCCATCGCCGCCCTCGACGGCGTCACCGAGGCCGCCATCGTCGGCGTCCCCGACCCCGGCACCGGGGACGAGGAGGTCGTCCTGGCGATCACCGGCGACGCCGACCCGGACCGCCTGCGCGCCCGCCTGCCCGGAGTGATCGACCACGGCGCGCTCCCGGACCGCATCGTCGTACTGCCCGAGTTGCCCCGATCGGGCCGAGGCCGCAAGCTCGACCGGGACCTGTTGCGGGCACATGTACGGGAGGCACGGTGAAGGTCGCGGTCACGGGGGCGTCGGGGTTCGTCGGGGGCGCGGTCTGCCGCGCCCTGCGGGACCACGGGATCGAGACCTACGCGTACGGGCGGCGCGCCGAGATCCCGCCCGGCCATGTCGGCGGCGCCCCGTACCGCTCCTGGGACATCACGCGCGGCCCGCTCCCGGACGCGCCCGAGGTCGGCGCCGTCGTCCACTGCGCGGGCAGCGTCACCGACTGGGGCCCGGCGGCCGCCCTCTTCGCCGCCAACCTGACCGGCACCAAGAACGTCCTGGACGCCTTCCCGCGCGCCCGCTTCGTGCACGTGAGCACCGCCAGCGTGTACGACCCGTACCGCCCGACGGTCATGGCCAGGGAGGAGGACGCGCCCGCGGCCCGCCACCTGAACGCCTACGGGGCCTCCAAGGCCGCCGCCGAACGGGCCGTCCTCGCGGTCATGCGCGGCCACGGCCGCTCCTCGTGGCGCGGCCCGAACCGGCGCGAGGCGATCGTCCTGCGCCCGCACGCCGTCTACGGCCCCGGCGACACGACGCTGCTGCCGCGCGTGCTGGCGTCCGTGCGCGGGCCGGTCCTGCCCGCCGTGGGGAGCGGGCGGCGGCGCGTCAGCCTCACCTCCGTCGGCAACCTCGCCCAGGCGTGCCTGCTCGCCGCCTGCGGCCCGGTCGGCACCGGCGTCTACAACGTCACCGACGCCGAGCCCGTCAGGCTCGGCGACGCGCTCCGCGCCATCCTCGCCGAGCGGGGCGTCCGGGCCCGGCCGGTCTACCTGCCGGCCCTGCCCGTCCGGCCGCTCGCCGCCGCCGTGGAGGGCGCGTACCTGCTGGCCCGCCGCCCGGAGCCGCCCCGGCTGACCCGGTACGCCATCAGCCACCTGGCCGTGGAGCGCACCCTCGACATCACCGCCGCCTGCCGCACCCTCGGCTACAAGCCCGAGGAGACCGACTTCACCGGCGCGGCCGCCTGGTAGAGCGCCGCCGCGCTGGGCAGGAACGCCCGCATGGAGATCGAACTCACCGGCCGCACGGCCCTCGTCAGCGGGTCCACGCAGGGCATCGGCCGCGCCATCGCCGCCGGCCTGGCGCGGGCCGGCGCCCGTACCGTGATCAACGGCCGTTCCGGGCCCGGCGTGACGGCGGCCGTCGAGGAGCTGCGCGCCGAGGTCCCCGGCGCCGACCTGGCCGGCGTGGCCGCCGACCTCGCCACCGCCGCCGGCGCGCACACCGTCGCCGAGCGCTTCCCGGCCGTCGACATCCTGGTCAACAACCTGGGCGTCTTCGGGGCGCGGCCCGTATTGGAGATCGACGACGCCGAGTGGCGCCGCTACTTCGAGATCAACGTGCTGTCCGGGGTACGGCTCGCCCGCCGGTACATGCCCGGGATGATGGAGCGGGGCTGGGGGCGCGTCCAGTTCATCGCCAGCGACTCGGCCGTGGTGACGCCCGAGGAGATGGTCCACTACGGCATGTCCAAGACCGCGCTGCTGGCCGTCTCCCGCGGCTACGCCAAGGCCGCCGCCGGCACCGGCGTCACCGTGAACACCGTCATGGCCGGCCCCACCCACACCGAGGGCGTCGAGGACTTCGTCGCCGAGATGGTGGACGGAGACCCGCCCTGGGACGAGGCCCAGCGCCGCTTCATGGCCGAGCACCGCCCCCAGTCCCTCCTGCGCCGCCTGATCGAACCGGACGAGATCGCCAACATGGTCGTCTACCTCGCCTCCGACCGCGCCTCCGCCACGACGGGCGGCGCGCTACGCGTGGACGGCGGCTACATCGACGCGATCCTCCCCTAGCCGGGCGAACCGGGCCCGTGCCGCGGCGAGCGGTGTTCCTCGGGGGTGCGGAGGCCGGCCCCGTCCGCGGTCCGTACGGGGGGCAGCGGCCGGTCGATGGCCTCGATCAGCCAGGTGGGGAGCCGGGCCGGCGGGATGCCGCCCTGGACCTGGCGCAGCCCGGCGCGCCAGAGGGCGTCCGAATGCCGGCCGACGAGTTCCCGGACGCCGGCGGGCCAGAGCGTGTCGTCGGACCAGATGACCCCCGCGAGGGCCTCGAGATCGACGTCGGGCAGCTCCGACAGGTCGGCGCCGACCGCGTTGACGGGGATCTCGGCGAGCTGCTGGAGGAGGCTCCGCGCCAGGAAGAGCGCGCGCTCCAGCTCGCCCTGGAGCCTGCGGGCCAGTTCGAGATGGTTCTCGAGCACGGGACGGATGTCGATGGCGAGTTTCAGGACGGGCGAGCGGTCGGGGTCCAGGTGCCAGGCGATCGTGAGCGGCTCCCCGAGGGCGTGCAGGAGCGAGAGCTTGCGGTGATGGGCCGCGTCCTGCCGCAGCAGGCCTTCGGCCTGTTTGCGGGCCGCCTCGATCCGGCGGTTCAGGGCGCGGCCGTGGAGGTTGACGATGTCGTAGTTGCGTTCCAGGTCCAGGTCGTACCTGAGCGCGTTGCGGACGGTACGGATGAAGCTCTCGACGGACGATTCCGCGTACTTGAGCGAACTGTGGATCCCGCGCACCTGGCCGCGCATGGTGATCACGGCCGTCGTGTCGCGGGCGCGGTCGTCGAGGGAACGCTGGCGCCGCAGGAGCATGTCGGCGGCGATGTCGCCCTGGTCCTCGTCGATCAGGGTCAGCAGCACGGTGGTGGAGCCGGGGGCGGTGCCCGCGTAGTCCAGCAGCTCCTCGCCGGAGGCGGCGATCACGGTTTCCAGCGGCTCGTCGCCGGTCTCGAGTTCGCGGGCCAGCGACGACAGGATCCCGTCCCACTCGGCGGCGACGGCGCGCGGGCCGGTTCCGAGCCGTTCCGCGATGTCCTCCGCGGGGACGCCTTCGACGCGAAACGCGGCGATCGCCCTCGCCCGTTCCGGCAGCGCGGTGATGAGGGCGTGCATCCGCCGGGTGCGCGCACCGAGGCCGGGGGCCGCGGGCAGGGCGCGCCGGTCCACGGCGAGCCGCCGGTCCGTCTCCAGGATCCGGGACCGGAGCCAGAGGGAGATGTCGGCCGCCTTCTCGTGGCGCTGCGGATCATGCCGGAGCCCCCAGGCCTCGAGCAGGGCCCCGTCCGCCAGCATGCGCGCCTGCTGGAGATCGGCGCCGTTGAGCAGCGCGAACCGGATCAGCCGGGGGAGCTCGCCGTCGTAGAAGTCCAGGAAAGCGGCCCGCCGGGCGAGCAGCGCCCAGTCGGACGATCCCTGCCGACGTCCCGCGTCCCCCGCCGGCGGCATGGCGGCGTCACCGCTCCCGCGGTCCTCCTCCTCCGGGGGCCGGTCGGTGCGGACGGGTTCCGCGACCACGGTGGAAGGGACCGAGGAGGGGACGGCGGACCGCCTCTCCCGGGCGCCGGCCGGCCGGTTGGCCCGCCGCCACAGCTCCCACCACGAGCTCAGGGGCGCCTCGAAGTCGGGCGGCGGGACGGGCCGCGTGGCCTTGGTCCACTCCTCCTCCCTCTCGCAGGCCAGGTACCAGTGGCAGCAGAGGACCCAGCTGCGGACCGTCTCCCACTTCGGCGCATTCTTACGTTCCCCGCGAAGAATGGGAGACATCGTCCCTTTTGGCAGGAGAATGTAGCTCCTGCCCTTCGCGGCGCGCAGTTGGTGCGAGATCTTTTCGATCTTGCTCAGGGCCGGCTTCCGGCACTTGACATGAAGGTCGTTCATATTCTCGATCAGCGCTGCGAGCGCCCTGTCGTTCTCTGACTCGGAAGGAGAATCGGGCATTCCCGTTCCTTGATCGCTGAGGTGGATAGGGGGCGTTCTTCGATCGGCCGGGGTATCTGGGCGGCCATGCTATCCCTTGTCATGCGGTTGGGGATCGCCGCCCATGTGGCGTACTTTTTCCTTTGGCGCACCTCCCTGTCGAGCGATGCGGGAAGGCGCGGCGCACGCGGAACGAGACGGAACGCCGTGGAACGTTCGCATGGGTTCCGCCCTGTTTCCGAGCCTCTCGTCGGGAGCGTGTGAGTTCCGCTTGATCCGGTTATCGGTCGGCTTTCCAATGCCCTATGGCCTACTGGTCGTATCCCCTTCAGGGGCCGGAGGACGGAGGAGAGAATTGAAGGTCACAAGAAAGCGAACCCGTCGTTTTCTGGGAGCCGTCTCGGTGGTGTGCGCTGCGGCCGTCGTCACGGCGATGATCGTTTATCCCGGCCTCTGGCCGTTCGTCAGCGCGGTCGGGGCGCTGATGGGCGGAGTGGCGGGCCTGGTCACCCTGCTGCGGCGCCCTCCCGCGTGCCAGGGCCACGCCCACCGCCCCGCCCCCGATCCGCTCGCCGGTGAGCGGCCGCGGGCGGTGCCGGAAGCGGACGGCCGGCCGTCGCCGGACCGTGCGGAGCCCCCGCGCGAAGGCCGCGCTGGCATCGACGGCGCGCTGCCGGGCGCCCGGGCGGATCGTGCCGCCGGACGGGAAGGCCGGCACGAGGGAGCCGACCCGGCCCGCCGCCCGCCGCCCGGCCCGCCCCTCGGGCGCGGGCGTTACGGAGCATGACGGACCCTGTCCGGCGTGCTCGTTCCGTAGGCCATGAGAGCCCCCGGTTCCTCGGAACCGGGGGCTCTCCTGTTCGCGCGTTCACACGCTCGCACGGATCACGCCGTGGCGGCGTTCTCCAGTAGTGAGCGGTGGCGGATCATCCAGGCGGCCGAGCGCGCCTGCCAGGCGAGCGCCCACAGCGGGGCGGGGTCGCGGCTCTCCTTGGTGATGCCCGCCGCCACGGCGACGTTCGCGCAGTCGCGGACCGCGTACTCGATCATGCGGTCCACCACGCCGGCCCGGCCGGCCGCGGGCAGCCGGTAGCCGTCCAGGAACAGCCGCAGCTGGCCGGCGCGCGCGGCGGCGTCCGGCAGGCCGTTCAGCTCGGCGACGTCGTCGTCGTGCAGCTGCGCGTTCCACCACGCGGTGCCCGCGACGTCGTCGAGCGCGTCGGTCGGCCCGGCGGCCGTCCAGTCGATGAACCCCACCGGCAGGCCGTCGCGCGCCACGATGTGCCACGGCCCGGCGTCCCGGTGGCTGTAGACCGCGTCCGGCGCGTCGCTGTGGAACGGCCACGGCCGCCACACCGCGCCCGGCGGCGGCCGGAAGCCCGCCGCGGCGTCGTGCAGCTCGCGCAGCATTCGGCCGGCGTTCCAGACGCCCTCGTCCGACCACGCGCGCGGATGCGGGGTCGTCCCCTCGATGAAGGTGACCGTGTCGGGATCGGCGGCGACGACGCGCGGGGCGCCGGAGAAGCCCGCGCTCTCCAGGTGGCGCAGCAGCGCGTGCACGGCCGGGGTGTACGGGGTGGCGGGGCGCACGACGGTGTCGCCGTGCCGCGCCACAGGTGTCGGTTGTCCTTCCGCGCCGGTCAGCGGCACGAAGGATGGATCGGAAGGCATGTCGCTCCTCTGTCGGTGCCGTACGGGACGGCCTCGGCGCGGGGAGCGGTCCGCGGCGGGGACTCAGCCGGCCGCGCGCTCCGTCGCCGAGGCGGAAGCGCGAACCTTGGTGTCCATGTGACCTCCTGAAGACCAGAGCCGTCACCGGCACGCTCGCACGAGCGCGCCGGTGACGGCAAAGGGTTTAGCAGTTGCCCGCCGCGGGCTTGCCGGCGAACCGGTCGGCGAGCCAGTTCTGCGCGTCACCGGCGGCCGCGACCATGGTCAGCGCGTGCTCCGGCGTCGGGTACTCGCGCCAGTTCACGTTGGCGCCCGCCGCGCACCACTCCTTGCGCAGCGTCCTGGCCTGCGGCGCGGCCACCATCTCGTCGCTGACGCCGTGGAACTGGAAGACCGGCACCGCCGGCGCGGCACCGCCGCCGAGCCGGTTGGCGCGCAGCTTCTCCTGCCAGGCCGGGGTGTTCATCAGGTCGGCGTCGAGGAAGTCCGACATCTTCTTGAACGCGCCCTTGCCCGTCGCGAACGCCTCACCGATGCAGTCGTCGCTCGCGTCCTGCATCAGGGCCCTGCCCTCCGCGTTCAGATGCTCGTCGAACGGCAGCTCCGGGTACGCCGAGTCCAGGCCCACGGCCGCGGCTCCCAGCAGGATGAAGAACAGGCTCCCGTCCAGCTGCTTCGCCACCTCCGTCAGGTCCGCCGGCACCCCGCCGGCCACCGCGCCCTTGACGGTGAGCTCGGGAGCGTAGCCCGCCTTCAGCTGCGCGGCCCACGCGCTGGACGCGCCGCCCTGCGAGTAGCCCGTCAACCCCATGGGCGATCCCGCCGGCAGCCCGGCCTCGGGCAGCCGCGTGGCCGCGCGCAGGGCGTCCAGGACGGCGTGCCCCTGCGAGCGCCCCACCATGTACGTGTGGGTACCGGGCGTCCCGAGCTTCTCGTAGTCGGTCACGACCACGGCCCAGCCCTTCTCCAAGTGGCTGTTTATGAACAGCCCCTCGTAGTCGAGCCCGATCGTCAGCCCGTACGACGGCGCGCACTGGTCGCCGAGCCCGTGCGTACCGATCGCGTACCCGACCACCGGCCGCTGCCCGGGCCCGGTGTAGGCCTTCTTCGGAACGAGCACCGTACCCGTGACCGCGTTCCGCTGCCCCTTGGCATCGGTCGACAGGTACATGATGCGCCACGCGTGCGCGTTCATCGCGATGCCGGGAGCGAGCTGCGCGGTGACGGACTGGTGGCGGATGACGTCGCCCGGCCGGCCGGCCGGGAGGGGGGATGGGGGCTTGTAGAAGGCGTCGTTCTGCGGCGGCGGGGGAGCGGAGTGCGCGGCGGGCGCGTTCAGCGACACCGCCACCAGGAGCGCGCTCACCAGCGCCGCGAGGATCGGCCCGCGTCTCTTGCCTGGTCTCATGGGCAACCTCTCTTCACGGGCGCGCCGCCCACCGGGTCCCGGCCGGAGGACGACGTCGCCGAGTGATGGTGCGCCAGATCACAGGGGTCGCGCTATGGGATCGATCCACTAATTGGACGTCGCGTTCACTAAGGAAAATACAAAGTCACGCAACGTGACGACGGCCGCGTGACCGGTCAGGCCCGGACGAGCAGCAGCGCCTGGTTCCTCGGTGGGCCGGACGGGGACTCGGCCAACGAGATCAGCGACGCCATGACGCGGGCCAGATCGCTCGCGAGCTGCCGCTGCCCGGCGTCGCGGACCTGCGCGATCGCGGCGAGGAGCGCGAAGGCGGCCGCGAACAGGACCGCCGGGCTCCCCTCGGCGGTCCGGTCGAAGACCGGCTCGATGAGGTTCTGCGCGTGCTTGATCAGGGTTCGCGCCAGCGGCGAGTCCAGGTTGCGATCACGGATCAGGAACAGGGAGGCGAGTATCTCGCGCAACGCGGCCACCGGTTGGTCGGCCGCCATCCCGCCCCTGTGTTCGGCCACGAGATCGGCGGCGAAGCGGTTGAAGGGGCTGAAGGCCCTGCCGGTCGCCCGGCGCCTGGCCACGGTCGCCGACCAGGAGTGGATCGACGCCGCGGTGGCGAGGGCCATGGTGGGCAGGATCCTGGTGCAGTCGGCGCCGTACGCCGTACCGAAGCGGTGGGCGAGATCGATCGCGCAGAGGAAGCCGGTGTGCCCCGGCGCGATGTCCTCGATGCTCCCGACGCGCTCCGCGGGAGAACGATGCATGACGATCTTCCTGGGGAGCCTGCCGAGTCCCTCGCCGGCGAGCGCGTGCGCGAGGACGAGGGTCTCGTGGTAGAGGCGGGCCCGATCCGGTTCGGTGACCATGTCCAGGACCTGGCCCCGGGCGGCGGCAGAGTCCGGCAGGGCGGCGACGCCGACGAGGGCCGTGTCTCCCGCGGCGATGGCGAGCGCCGCCCTGCGGGCGGTGAAGCGTGCGTCCTCCAGAAGGGCGCCGGTGATCCCGTGCCGCGATCCGCGCGTTCCGTACAGGATGTCGAGTAGATGCGCGGTGGACGGCCCGGGATGGTCCCGGTGGAGGACGGCGGCGAGAGGGCCGGTGGCGTCGAGGAGCGCGTCGACCGCCTCCGGATGCTCCGGGGACGAGCCGTCCTCCGCGCCGCCGGCGCGGATATCGAAGACTCGGGCGAGGCCGAGCGCCGCCAGCAGCGGGAAGGCCCGTGCGTGCGGCGGGTCGGTAGCGTACAGATGCAGGTAGGCCAGGAACTCATGGAGGTCGACGACTCCGTCCCGTGAACAGTCTTCGACCAGGTTGAGCAGCGCGCCGGTGTTCTCGTGGATCGCCGTGAAGAAGTCGGTGAGCTGCTTCTCGGTGGGGCTGTAGGGCCAGGGGGTTCCGTGCGGGCGATGGAGACGCGTGCCCCTCTCCCGCGTCCAGATGGTGTGGTCGGAGAGGTGGGGCAGCTTCTCCACGGCCTCGGCGGCCTCGGCCGGCGTGGGCAGCCGGTAGACGGTGCCGTCGTCGAAGAGGCCGTTGAGCCAGGTCGTGAATCGGACGGCGTCGGCCGCCTGCATCCCGGTGGCCGCCCCGCTCTTCCGTTCTCCGCGGCGGAGACCCAAGGCCGGGGTCCGCAGCCCGCGGGTCCGCTCCTGCTCGATGAAGGAGTCGTAGAGCAGGTGAGAGACCGGTTGCGCGCACACGGCCGTGGTGTCGTCCAGCCAGACGGGTTCGCGGAGGTTGCGGGAAGCCCTCACTGCGGCGATGAGCCGCTTCCGCGTCCGGGCGAGTTCGGCGTCCCCGTCCCCGTCATCGGGTGGGACGTGAAGGCGGTCGAGCCGTTCCAGCGTGCCCGGATCGGCCTCCAGGGCCTCCTCGGCGCAGTCGAACGCGAGGGTGAGGGCGTTGACCGTGCCCGCCTCCAGGCAGGCCTCGATGACGGCGGTGGCGTCGACCTCGGCCGCCCACAGCAGGATGGTCTCCCGCCACCACGGGTCGTCCGCGGAGCCCGTCACCAGCCCGGCGTTGGCGGACGGCTGCTGCCGGATCTGGACGGCGGCGAGGTACTCCTGGAGCGTGAGGTGGGCGAAGCCGTAGACGCCCTGCTCGCGCTCCACCAGGAGGCCGCTCTTGCGGATCTCCTCGAGGAAGAGGTCGGGCGTGAGGTCCGTGTCCCTGGCGACCTGGCGGAGCGGGCGGCGCACGGCGCGCCGCGCGTCGGCGATCGGGATGTCGCGGAGGCGTTCGCGCATCATGTGCAGGGCCAGGTGCCGCATCACGCGTTCCTTCTGCGGGCCGCGCAGGCCGGTGGCGTCGGTGAGGTTCCGGTCCTCCTGGCGGCGGTGCAGGAGCGCGTCGCACATCTCGCCGTACAGGTCCGCGCGGCTGCCGGGCAGCGCGCCCCTGTAGCGGTGCACGTTGGCGATCATGGTGAGCAGCAGCGGGTTGGCGGCGAGCTCGTACAGGGCGGGCTTCTCGCGCAGCCTGCGGACGAGATCGCGGGTCTTGCCGTCGGCGGCCGCCCGGACCTGCTTGCCGGTACGGTCCTGGGCGCGGCACTCGACGGCGTAGTACCAGTGGTGCAGGAACAGCGAGATCTGCGCGCCGGTGAAGCGCTGCACCTGGAGTACGTCGGTGCTGGGGATCGGGTTGGTCAGGTAGCCGTGGGGGCGGGACGTCACCACGTACGTGTTGGACGGGTAGCGCTCGGCCTGCCGCCTGACCCATGCCACCACCCGCTTGCGGTCGCGCTCGTCGGCGACCTCGTCCAGGCCGTCCATGAGGACGACGCACCGGCCGCGGTCGAGCCGCCCCCGCAGCCAGGAGGCGGGGACCTTCCCGTGGAGCCAGCCGGCCGCGGCGGCGACGTCCGCGAGGTCCTTCGCCGCGTCCTCGTCCAGGATGTCCGCCGCGTGGTCGCGCAGGTACAGCAGGACGGGCAGCCGCCGGCGGAGCCGGAACCGGCCGCACAGGCCGAGCGCGGTGTGGCGGGCCAGCGTGGTCTTCCCCGACCCCGGGCTGCCGAGGACCGCGTAGACGCCGCCGTCGCCGAGGAAGGACGGCAGCGAGCGCCGTTCGGGGGCCGGACCGGGCGGGGTACGGCCCACTCCCGGGTCGGCGGCGGTCTCGTGGGCGGCCTTGGGGCGGAGCGCCACGTCCACGTACACCTGGCGCATCTTCAGCGCGTACTCGCTCTGCGTCCGTATCCCGACCGTCTCCATGTGGAGGACCGAGGCGCGCAGCTGCCGGAGGTACGCCCGCCGCCGCACCCGAGCCGGGCCGCGCCCGCCCTGCCCGGGGGCCGCCGCGTAGGACGTGATCAGGGCGGCGAGCAGGGCGAACCCGAACGCCAGGTACGCCCAGTTCCAGGTCAGCTTCTCTCCGTCGAGCACCTGGTTGGTGGCGACCCCGGCCGCCACCGCGGCGGCGGCACCGGCCACCGCCAGCGTCATGCCCCGGACGTGCCGCATGCCGTCTCCCCGATGCTCGTGATCGCCGACCCCACAAGGATCCGTAGCCGATCAGGGGGGCCGGGTGGTTCCGGCGGGACGGAACTGGCCGGATCAGGACGCCTTCGCCCGCCCGGCCCGGTCCTCGAACGGGGTGACGCGGAGCAGGACGCGGTCCCAGGCGCGGTCGGGGACGAGGCGGCGGACGGTGGGCGTGATCCTGGCCTCGCGGCCCAGCCGGTAGCGGGTCCTCGGGCGGCGGGCGTTGATCGCCTTGACGATGGTGCGGGCGACGTCCTCCGGCCGCAGCGCGCCGCGGGCGTTCTCGCCGGCGGCGCGTTCCGCCATCGCGCCGACGTTGCGGAGGAACGCGTCGTACGGGCCGCCGGTGGGCTGGAGCGAGTCCCGCCCGGTGTTCATGAACTCCGTCCGGACGGCGCCCGGTTCCAGCAGGACCACGCGCACGCCGAAGGACGACACCTCGATCCGGAGGGCGTCGGAGAGGGCCTCCAGGGCGAACTTCGTCATCGCGTACGCGCCCGAGGCGGGCGGCGCGACGAGGCCGGCGCCGGAGCCGAGGTTGACGATCGTTCCGTGGCCCTGGGCGCGCATGCCCGGGAGGACCAGCTGGCACATCCGGACGAGGCCGAACACGTTGGTCTCGAACTGGCGGCGCAGCCCGTCCAGCGGCAGTTCCTCGACGGCGCCTCCCAGGGCGTAGCCGGCGTTGTTGACCAGTGCCCCGACGGCGCCGTGCTCCTCCTCGACCGCCTTGACGGCCCGCTCGCGGGACGCCTCGTCGGTCACGTCGAGTTCCAGCGTGCGGCAGCCCGCGTCCGCGAGGCCGGCGAGCGTCCCGATCCGGCGGGCGGTCGCCCAGGTCGGGACGCCGGCGCGGGCCAGGGCCAGTGCGGTGGCCCGGCCGATGCCGGTCGAGCAGCCGGTGATCAGTACGGCTTCGGACGGTGCCATGAGGTGCTCCTCCTACTGAACGGTCGGTAAGCAGCGCCAGTCTGCGTCGCTTACCGACCGTTCGTCAAGTAGAGTCGCCGCCATGAGCGCCGACCGCACCCGTGCCCGCATCCTCGACATCGCCGCGGAGCTGTTCCGCGCCCAGGGGTACGCAGGGACGTCGATCGCCGACATCGCGAAGCGGCTGGGGAGCAGCAAGGCCGCCCTCTACTACCACTTCGCGTCCAAGGAGAAGATCCTCGACGCGCTCCTCGCGGACGCGCTCAAGGCGCACGCGGGCATCGCCGACCTGGCCGGGGACGCGGGTCCGGAGGCGGTGCTCGCCGCGGCGATCGACATGGTGGCGGGCGCGGGCGGGCTGCTGGCGATCTTCGGTGACGACCCGTCGGTCCAGGCGGTCCTGGCCGGGCGCGCGGAACTCCGCGAGCGCGACGACCGGATCGTCGCCGCCCTCGCCGGTTCCGGCCCCGGCGGGAGGGTGCGCGCCCTGGCGGCCTTCGCGGTCGCCAAGGAGGGGACGAAGGACGTCATGGCAGCCAACGGGGGCGTGCTGCCGGACGGTGCCCGCGCGGAGCTGCTGGCCGCCGCCCTCCGCGCGCTGAACCCCTAGGTCAGCCGGTGTCGATGGAGCGCTGCTGGCCCGGGTAGCCGGGTTTCTGCTCGGGGAGGCCGGCCATCTCGTCGTCGTGCGAGCCCGGCTTGAACGGCGTGTCGGGCGGCCCCTCCACCGGGTCCGGCGCGATGATCTTCGCCTCCTCGCTCAGGGGCGCGTCGATCGGGCCGCCGGCGTTGACGCCCTGCGGCTCCGTGAGCAGGTCGTCCGTCTCGTCCTCGTGTCTGCGCGACATCTTCCCCACGTACCCGCCTGGATCATCATGATTCGGGAGGCCGGCGGAGGCGGAGGGCGAGGAAGAAGTCGACGCGGTCCTCCAGGCGCGACAGGTCGCGGCCGGTCAGCTCCTCGATCCGCTGGATGCGGTAGCGGACGGAGTTGACGTGCAGGTGGAGGTGGTGCGCGCAGCGCGTCCAGGAGCCGGAGTGCTGGAGGAACGACTCCAGCGTGCGGATCAGGTCGGCCCGGTGGATCTCGTCGTACGTGCGCAGCGGGTCCAGCAGGCGTTCCTTGAACATGTGCCGCACGTCGTCGGGGACGGCGGCCAGCAGCAGCATGTGGGTGCCCAGCTCGTCGTGGCCGACGGCGCAGACGGGCTCGGTGCGGGTGGCGGCCAGCCGGCGGGCGTAGCGGGCCTCCTCCACGGCGCCGCGCAGCTCGCCGGGGGCCACCAGCCCGCTGACGCCCGCGGCCAGGGAGTCCAGCGCCGGGGCGAGGTCCGCGAGGGAGCGGCGCAGCGCCGGGGCCGGGTCCTCGGCGGCGGGGACGAGGGCGATCGCCTCCTCGCCCAGGACGCCGATCAGCGGGCGGCCGGGGAGGATCTCGGCGAGCACGGTGCGCAGCTCGCCCGGGCGCAGGCCGCCGCCGGCGGTGGCGGCGACGGCGCAGTACGCCGCGCCGGGGTCGGCGCCCGCGAGCTTCAGATGGGACGCGATCTCGGTGCCTTCGGCGGCGACGAGGCGGATCAGCTCCTGGGCGAGGCGGCCGCCGGCGCTGAGCCGGTCGTCCAGGCGGGCGCGTTCCAGGGCGACGATCGCGGCGAGCTCGTCGGTGAGGGCGCGGCGCTCGGCGGGCCATTCGGTCATGTCGCTCTCGCACGCGATGAACCAGTCGGCGGCCCGCGAGGTGGTCTCGGCCGCGACGGGCAGGATCGAGAACCCCTCGTGCACGCACGGCAGCCGGGGCGCGGCCAGGTAGGCGCGGGCGAGCGCGGCCGGGTCGGCGTCCGGGGGCGGGCCGGCGATCAGGCGGCCGGTCGGGGTCAGCACCCAGCAGCGCAGCCCCAGGTCGCGGCCGACCAGTTCCAGGACGGGGTCCAGGCCGAGGCCCTCGACCAGCCGGCGGTGCCGGTCGAGGACGGCGCGCAGGTCGGCGGCGCGGGCGACCGACAGCCGCCGCACGACCTGCTCGGTGATCGTCGCGAACGCCACGTCCTCGGGCACCCGGAACAGCGGCAGCCGGTGCCGCTCGCAGGCGGCGACGAGGTCGTCGGGGATGGCGCCGCGCGCCACGTCCCAGGCGGCCAGGCCGGAGACGCCGGCGTCGGCCAGCGCCCGGACG
Organism: Spirillospora sp. NPDC029432; assembly: GCF_040703975.1. Lineage (NCBI taxonomy): Bacteria > Bacillati > Actinomycetota > Actinomycetes > Streptosporangiales > Thermomonosporaceae > Spirillospora > Spirillospora sp. NPDC029432. The sequence continues at coordinate 38,197 of NZ_JBEZWH010000033.1, read as the reverse complement.
AACGTCTCGGAGTCCTCCGGGCGGGTCCACCAGACGAGCCCGGTCAGGACCAGCTCCCGCCCGCTCAGGTAGCGGCCGGGGTCGATGAGGTCGGTCGTGACGACCCAGCGGATCTCCCGGTCCAGGCCCTCCTCGCCGGTGACCGCCCGCAGCCGCAGCTCGGGCATCGACAGCAGTGCGCGCAGCTTCACGGGACCTCCTTGGAGCAACGCACGAAAAGTACCCGCCGGGCGGGCATGTAGTTCGGACGTCCTGTCCCTCGACCGGCCGCCGGGCCGGTGTGTGTACTTCAGGGAGCGGAGGTGGGGAACGTGACGCCGGACGAGTCCGAGCTGCTGAGCTGCTGCGCGTCGCGGCGCTGGGCCGCGGCCGTCGCCGCCGGGCGGCCGTACGGCGGCTTCGAGGAGCTGTGGGCGGCGGCGAAGGCCGAGCTGGACGCGCTGGAGTGGGCCGACGTGGAGGAGGCCCTGGCGGCCCATCCGCGCATCGGCGAGCGTGCCCGGGGCGCGAGCCGGGAGGCCGCGTGGTCCCGGAGCGAGCAGTCCGGCGTTGACGGGGCCGCGAAGGCCGCCCTTGCCGAGGGGAACCGGCGGTACGAGGAGCGCTTCGGCCACGTCTTCCTGATCTGCGCGACCGGGCTGGACGCGGCGGAGATGCTCGCGGCCCTGGAGCGGCGACTCGGGAACGCCCCGGAGGTGGAACGGGCGATCGTCCGGGAAGAGCTGGGGAAGATCGTGCGGCTGCGGCTGGCCAGGCTGCCGGAGAGGGGATGAGACCGGGTGGACGTCGTGCTGGGCCCCAACCGCTACGGCAAGGCGGAGACGCGGGTCGTGCGGGTCACCAGGGACGGGGACACGCACCATCTGCGGGACCTGAACGTCAGCATCGCGCTCTCCGGCCACATGGAGGCGGTGCACCTGTCCGGCGACAATTCGGCGGTGCTGCCGACGGATTCGCAGAAGAACACCGTCTTCGCGTTCGCGAAGAAGCACGGGATCGGGGAGATCGAGGAATTCGCGCTGCTGCTCGCCCGCCATTTCGTGGACGCCCGGCCGTCGATCACGCGGGCGAGCGTGGTGGTCGAGGAGTACGGCTGGGAGCGGATCCGGGGCGGCCATTCGTTCGCCCGGTCCGGCACCGAGGTCCGTACGGCGCGGGTCGGCAGCGAGGGCACGGGCGGACGGGAGTCGGTCGTGTCGGGGCTGGCGGATCTGGTGGTGCTGAAGACGACCGGGAGCGAGTTCCGCGGTTTCGTCCAGGACGAGTACACGACCCTGCAGCCCACCGACGACCGGGTTCTCGCGACGGCCGTGACGGCGAACTGGCGGCACCGGACGGCGGACGCGGATTTCGCCGGGGCGTTCCAGGAGGCGCGGCGATGCCTGCTGGAGGCGTTCGCGGAAACGCACAGCCGCTCCCTCCAGCAGACCCTTTACGAGATGGGCCGGAGGGTCCTCGAAGGGAACGGCGGGATCTGCGAGGTGCGGCTGTCGATGCCCAACAAGCACCATTTCCTGGTCGATCTGGAGCCGTTCGGGTTGGACAACGAGAACGAGGTCTATTTCGCGGCCGACCGGCCGTACGGGCTCATCGAGGGCGGCGTGCGCGCCGGCGACGCGGCCGAGGACCCGGCCGCCTGGAGCTAGGGGGACTCCGGAGACATGGGAGACGAAGGAAGCGCGGGAGCCGCGGCAGAGGCGGGAGGCATGGCGTTCCTGCGTCCCGCGACCTGGGAGGACGCGCTGGCGGCGCGCGCGGAGCATCCGGGCGCGCTGCCCATCCAGGGCGGCACCGACGTCATGGTCGAGATCAACTTCGATGCGCGCCGGCCGGCCGCGCTGCTGGACCTGAATCCGGTCCGGGAGCTGGCCGAGTGGGACCTGGCCGACGGCCGGCTGCGGGTCGGCGCCGGCGTGACCTACACCCGGCTGATCGAGGAGCTGGGGGACCGGCTGCCCGGCCTGGCGCAGGCGTCCCGGACGGTCGGCTCGCCGCAGATCCGCAACCGCGGCACGGTCGGCGGCAACCTCGGCGCGGCCTCGCCCGCGGGCGACGCCCACCCGCCGCTGCTGGCGGGCGACACGGTGATCGAGGTGGAGTCGGCGGCGCGCGGCGTCCGGATGATCCCGGCCGGCGCGTTCTACACGGGCGTGAAGCGGAACGCGCTGGAGCCGGACGAGCTGATCCGGGCGTTCTGGACGCTTCCCGCGACCGGCCCGCAGTACTTCGCCAAGATCGGCACCCGGAACGCGATGGTGATCGCGGTGTGCTCGTTCGCGATCGCGCTGCATCCGGCGGAGCGGCGGGCCGGGACCGGGCTGGGCTCGGCGGCGCCGACCCCGCGCCGCGCGGCCGCCGCCGAGGGGTTCCTGAACGCCGAGCTGGACTGGGAGGGCCGCTCCCCGCTGCCCGCACCGGTGGCCCGGCGCTTCGGCGAGCTGGTCGCGGAGGCCGCCGCGCCGATCGACGACGTCCGGGGAACGGCCGGCTACCGCGCCCACGCCCTGGCCGTGCTTGCGCGCCGCGCCCTGACCTGGGCATGGAACGACTACACCGGAACGACCGGCCGGAGGGAGGCGTCCTGATGCGGGTGACCTTCGTCGTGAACGGCGCGGAGCAGACCGTGGACGGCGTGTGGGAGGGCGAGAGCCTGCTGTACGTGCTGCGCGAGCGGATGGGCCTGCCGGGCTCCAAGAACGCCTGCGAGCAGGGCGAGTGCGGGTCCTGCACCGTCTACCTGGACGGGGTCCCGGCGTGCGCGTGCCTGGTGGCGGCCGGGCAGGCGGCGGGCCGCGAGGTCCGCACGGTCGAGGGCCTGGCGGGGCCCGGCGGGCTGGATCCGGTGCAGGAGGCGTTCGTGGAGGCGGGCGCCGTCCAGTGCGGGTTCTGCACGCCGGGGCTGGTCGTCCAGGCGCACGACCTGCTCGGCCGGGTGCCCGACCCGTCCGACGCCGAGATCAGGGAGGCGCTGGCGGGGAACCTGTGCCGCTGCACCGGCTACGAGAAGATCCTGGACGCGGTGCGGCTCGCCGCCGCCCGCAAGCGCGAGGAGGCGGCGCCGTGACGATCGTCATCGAGAACGCCCATGTCGTCACGGTCTCCGGCGCGGAGCACCCGTCCGGCCACGTGGTCGTCGACGGCGACCGGATCACCGCGGTCGGCCCGGGACCGGCGCCGGCCGCCGAGGGCCCCGGGAGCACGGAACGGATCGACGGCACCGGCTGCCTGCTCACGCCCGGCCTGGTCAACACCCACCACCACCTCTACCAGTGGGCCAGCCAGGGCATGGTCGCCGACGGCACGCTGTTCGAGTGGCTGACCGCGCTCTACAAGCCCTGGTCGAAGATGGACGCCGAAGTGGTGAGCGGCGCGGCGACCGCGGGGCTGGCGTGGCTGGCGCTGTCGGGCTGCACGACGTCCACCGACCACCACTACCTGTTCCCGCGGGGGCGCGGCGACCTGTTCGCGGCGGAGATCGAGGCGGCGGCCGAGGTCGGCGTCCGGTTCCACCCGTGCCGGGGGTCGATGGACCTGGGCGAGTCGCGGGGCGGGCTGCCGCCGGACGAGGCGGTGGAGGACCTGGACACGATCCTGGCCGAGACCGAGGCGGCGATCGACCGGTACCACGACCCCTCGTTCGGCTCGATGCTGCGCGTCGCGGTGGCGCCGTGCTCGCCGTTCTCGGTCACGCGGGACCTCCTGGTCGAGTCGGCGAGGCTGGCGCGGGCGAAGGGCGTGCGGCTGCACACCCACCTCGCCGAGACGCTCGACGAGGAGGACTACACCCGCGAGCACTTCGGGAAGACGCCGGTCGAGTACATGGACTCGCTCGGCTGGCTCGGCGCCGACGTCTGGCTCGCGCACTGCGTCCACCTGCACGACACCGACGTGAAGCGGCTCGCCGAGACCCGTACCGGGACGGCGCACTGCCCCAGCTCCAACGCCCGCCTCGGCTCCGGCATCGCCCGAGTGTCGCACCTGCTGGAGGCGGGCGCGCCGGTCGGGCTCGGCGTGGACGGCTCCGCGTCCGCCGAGCTGGTGCCGCTCGCCGGCGAGATCCGGCAGGCGGTCTACATGCAGCGGGCCCGGTACGGCCCGCGCGCGCTGACCGCCCGCCGGGCCCTGGAGATCGCGACCCTCGGCGGCGCCCGCTGCCTGGGCCGCGAGGACGAGATCGGCACGCTGGAGCCCGGCAGGCTCGCCGACCTGGCGCTGTGGCGGGTGGACGGCTTCCACGCGGCCGTCGACGATCCGGTGGTGGCGTTGGCGTTCGGCGCGACCCCGCCGCTGGAACGCCTGATCGTCGCCGGCCGGACCCTCGTCGACGGCGGCACGCTGGTGTCCGTACCGCAGGACGAGGCCGGGCGGCGCGGCGCCGAGGCCCACCGCCGCCTGATGCGCCTCGCCGGGGAGGCGTCGTGAAGAGGCTCGACGAGCGCACCCGGCCGGCCGGCGGGATCGGCGAGAGCCCGCGCCGGCCGGACGGCACGCTGAAGGTCGCGGGCGAGTTCGCGTACGCGTCCGACCTGTGGATGGACGGGATGCTGTGGGGCGCGACGCTGCGCAGCCCGCACCCCCGCGCCCGGATCAGGTCCCTGGAGACCGCCCCGGCGCTGGCCGCGCCGGGCGTGCACGCCGTCCTCACCCACGAGGACGTGCCGGGCCGCAAGATGTACGGCCTCGACCACACCTCCGACCGGCCCGACCAGCCCGTGCTGGCGATCGGCGAGGTCAGGTACGAGGGCGAGCCCGTCGCCATCGTCGCCGCCGACCATCCCGAGACCGCCCGCCGCGCGCTGGAGCGGATCGCGATCGAGTGGGAGGTGCTGGAGCCGATCACCGACGCCCGGGCCGTCGCCGCCGACCCCGAGCGGCTCAGGGTGCAGCCGCGCGGCGGCATCACCCGCCACCAGCCGGTCCGGGCCGGCGATGTCGGGCGGGCCAGGGAGCGGGCGCCGGTCGTGGTCACCGGCGAGTACGAGGTCGGCATCCAGGACCAGGCGTTCCTCGGCCCCGAGTCCGGGCTGGCGGTGCCCGCCGAGGACGGCGGCCTCGACCTGTACGTGTCCACGCAGTGGCTGCACAACGACGTCCGGCAGATCGCGCCCTGCCTCGGCCTGCCCGAGGACATGGTCAGGATGACGCTGGCCGGGGTCGGCGGCGCGTTCGGCGGCCGCGAGGACCTGTCGATGCAGATCCACGCGGGCATGCTCGCGATGCGCACCGGCCGGCCGGTGAAGATGTCGTACAACCGGTACGAGTCGTTCTTCGGGCACGTGCACCGGCACCCGGCGTGGATGCGGTACGAGTACGGCGCCGCCGAGGACGGCCGGCTGCTCTACGCAGACGTCGAGATCGTCCTGGACGGCGGCGCGTACACCTCGTCCACCGGCGCCGTCGTCGGCAACGCCGCCTCGCTCGGCGTCGGGCCGTACGAGATCCCGAACATCAGGATCGACGCGTACGGCGTCTACACCAACAACCCGCCGTGCGGCGCGATGCGCGGCTTCGGCGCCGTGCAGGCGTGCTTCGCGTACGAGTCGATGATGGACAAGGTGGCGGCGGCCTGCGGGATCGGGCCGCTGGAGGTGCGCCGCCGCAACGCCGTGTCCCAGGGGGCGCGGATGGCGACCGGCCAGGCCATCGACTCCCCGGCCCCGATGGCGGAGATGCTCGACCGGCTGGAGGCGGTGCCGATGCCCCCGGCCCGCGCCGGGGACGACCTGCGCGAGCTGCCCGGCGGGGTGTCGCAGGCGACGCGCGGCGAGGGCGTCGTGCGCGGCGTCGGCTACGGCGTCGGGATCAAGAACATCTGCTTCTCCGAGGGCTTCGACGACCTGTCCACCGCCCGCGTCCGGCTGGAGGTGATCGGCGGCGAGCCGGCCGTGCTGGTGCACACCGCCGCCGCCGAGGTCGGCCAGGGCCTGGTGACGATCCAGGAGCAGATCGCCCGTACCGAGCTGGGCGTCGAGAAGGTCACCGTGCAGCCGGCCGACAACCGGGTCGGCGACGCCGGCTCCAGCTCCGCCTCGCGCCAGTCGTACATGACGGGCGGCGCGGTGAAGGCGGCCTGCGAGGCGGTCCGGGCCCGGCTGCTGGCCCTGGCCGGGGAGCGGCTCGGCCGCGACCCCGCGGAGCTGGCGGCCCGCGGCGGCAAGATCGTCTCCCGTGCGGCCGGGGTGCTCGCCGCCGTCGAGGACGTGCTCGGCGCGGACGCGATCGAGGAGACCCGCGAGTTCCACCACCGCCCCACGACCGCGCTCGACCCCGTCACCGGGCAGGGCGCCAGCCACACGCAGCTGGCGCTGTGCGTGCACCGCGCCGTGGTGGACGTGGACACCGAGCTGGGGCTGGTCAAGGTGGTCGAGCTGGCCGCCGTCCAGGACGTCGGCCGCATCCTGAACCGGCAGGCGCTCGAAGGGCAGATCCACGGCGGCACGGCGCAGGGCCTCGGGCTGGCGCTGATGGAGGAGATCCAGGTCGCGGGCGGCAGGGTCCGCAACCCGTCGTTCACCGACTACCTGATCCCGACCGTTCTCGACATGCCGCCGATGCGGCTCGACATCCTGGAGTATCCGGACCCGAACGCGCCGTACGGCCTGCGCGGCGCCGGCGAGCCGCCGACGCTGTCGTCCACCCCCGCGATCGTCGCGGCGGTCCGGGACGCGACCGGCCGTCCGCTCACCCGGGTCCCGGTACGCCCCGAGCACATCGCGGGCGTGGAGGGCTGACATGGGGCCGGTGGACGGTGACCTGGTCGTCCGGTCGTCGCGGGTGGTGCTGCCGGACGGGGAGCGCCCGGCGGCGGTGACCGTGCGGGACGGCCGGATCGCCGCCATCACCGGCCCCGGCACGGCCGCCGACGTCGATCTCGGCGCGACCGCCCTGCTCCCGGGGCTGGTCGACACCCACGTCCACATCAACGAGCCGGGCCGTACCGAATGGGAGGGGTTCGCCAGCGCGACCCGGGCCGCCGCTGCCGGCGGCGTGACGACGCTGGTCGACATGCCGCTCAACTCGCTGCCGCCCACGACGACCGCCGCCGCGCTCGGCGCGAAGCGGGCGGCGGCGCGGGGGGCCGTCCACGTGGACGTGGGGTTCTGGGGCGGCGCCGTCCCCGGCAACCTGCCGTCGCTGCGCCCCCTGCACGAGGCGGGCGTGTTCGGGTTCAAGTGCTTCACCGCCGACTCCGGGGTGCCGGAGTTCCCGCCGCTGCCGGACGCGGCGATGCGGGCGGCGGCCGCGGAGATCGCCGCGTTCGGCGGGCTGCTGATCGTGCACGCGGAGGACCCGGCGGCGCTGGCGGCGCCGGCCGACGGCGGCTACCCGGCGTTCCTCGCGTCGCGGCCGCCGGAGGCCGAGCGGCGCGCGGTCGAGCGGGTGATCGCCCTGGTCGAGGAGACGGGGGTGCGGGCGCACATCCTGCACCTGTCGGCCGCCGCCTGCGTGGAGCCGCTGGCGGAGGCGCGGGCGCGCGGGCTGCCGGTCAGCGCCGAGACCTGCCCGCACTACCTGGTGCTGGCGGCCGAGGACGTGCCGGGGCCGGCGGCGACCGCGTACAAGTGCTGCCCGCCCATCCGCGGCGCCGCCAACCGCGAGGAGCTGTGGCGGGCGCTGGCGGACGGCGTGATCTCGTGCGTCGTCACCGACCACTCGCCGTGCGTCCCCGAGCTCAAGCGCGGCGACTTCGCGACCGCGTGGGGCGGGATCTCCTCGCTCCAGCTCGGGCTGCCGGCCGTCTGGACGGCGGCGCGCGAGCGCGGCCACGGCCTCGCGGACATCGCGCGCTGGACGGCCGCGGGGCCCGCCGCGCTCGCCGGGCTGGACGGCCGCAAGGGCCGCATCGCCGTGGGCGCGGACGCCGATCTGGTGGCGTTCGACCCGGACGCGTCCTTCGTGGTCGACCCGGCCGGGCTGCGGCACCGCCACCCCGTCACCCCGTACGCGGGCCGCGCGCTCACCGGGGCCGTCCGGACGGTCTGGCTGCGCGGCCGGACCATCGACGGCGCCGGCGACGGCGCCCCGCGCGGCGAGCTGCTCGCCCGTCCCCGTTAGGAGCCACGTGACCGAGCCGCCCGCCCCGCCCTTCGCGTCCCATCCCGACCTGGCGCTGCGGACCCTCGGCGGGTCCGTGATCGCCGCGAGCGACGAGTCGTTCGAGGAGAAGGAGAACCTCGTCAACCCGTGGCCGCCGGCGTTCAGCCCCGGGACGTTCGGGGCGCGGGGGCAGGAGTACGACGGCTGGGAGACCGCGCGGCGCCGCCCGGACGCGGACGGCCGGCTGGGCCACGACTGGGCGATCGTCCGGCTCGGGCTGCCCGGCGTGATCCGCGGGATCGTGGTCGACACCGCGTGGTTCACGGGCAACTTCCCGCCGTACGCGTCCGTCGAGGCGTACGGGGCGGACGGCGCGTACCCCTCGGTCGCCGAGCTGGCCGGTGCGGACTGGACCGAGATCGTCCCGCTGAGCCCGCTCAAGGGCGACGCGGTGCACGCCTTCCCGGTGGACGCCGCGCGCCGCTTCACGCACGTGCGGCTCAACATCCACCCGGACGGGGGAGTGGCGCGGCTGCGCGTGCACGGCGAGCCCGTCCCGGACCCCCGCCTGCTGGACGGGCTGACCATCGACCTGGCGGCGCTGGAGAACGGCGCCCGCGTGGTCGAGTGCTCCGACATGTTCTACTCGTCGCCGGACCACATGCTGTTCCCCGGGACGGCGCGGAACCAGTCCGAGGGCTGGGAGACCGCCCGCCGCCGGGGTCCCGGCAACGACTGGGCGATCGTCCGGCTGGCGGCGCCCGGCGTGATCCGGCTGGCCGAGTTCGACACCGCGCACCTGAAGTTCAACGCGCCGGCCGAGGTGGCGCTGGCGGGGATCGACGCCCGTACCGGCGACCCGGGCGATCCGGGCGCCTGGCACGAGCTGCTGGGGCGGACGCGGGTGCAGCCGGACGGGTGTCACCGGTTCCGCCTCGCGGCCGGCCGCGAGGTCACGCACGTGCGGCTGGACGTCCACCCGGACGGCGGCCTGTCCCGGCTGCGCCTGCTCGGCGACCTGTCGCCGGCCGGGACGCGGCTGCTCGCCGACCGCTGGAACGCGTTGACCGGCGGCCGCGGGGAGAGGGAGCGGGGCCCCTCCCCGGGCGCGGTCACGACTCGGTGACGGGCTCCTCCTCGAGGAGGTCGTCGAACTCGCCGTCCTTGACCCCGGCGACGAAGGCGTCCCACTCGGCCTCGGTGAAGTAGAGGATCGGCCCCTGGGGGTTCTTGGAGTCACGCATGACCACGGCCCGCTCGCCGAAGTCCTTGTGGCTCACGGGCACGTCCTTGCCGTCGACGAACTCGATGACGACACCGTCGCTGATAAGCGGTTCCTGTTCGGTCACTGCACACCTTCTCCGTCCGGACACTCGGGTGGGCCCCAGGCTAGTAGGGCGGTGCCCGCGCTCGGCCATGACGGCGTTATGTCCAGGATGGGGCGCCACCGAAACGCCGCGAACGCGATGCCGCGCACCCGACCGGGGCTCAGAAGTCGGTGAGGAGGCGGGCGGCGATCGTCTCCAGCCGGCCCTGGATCTCGTCGGCGGTGGTGGTGCCGCGCAGCAGCTCGATCATCTCCATCGTCCAGACGCCGGTCAGCGCCCGGACGACGACCCGGCGCGGGTCGTCCTCGGGGATGTCGCCGGTGTCGGCGGCGCCGGCGGCGGCGCGCAGCAGCATCGCGCCCATCCGCCGCCCGAAGTCGTGGAAGTCGGTCTTGGCGTCCGACAGCAGCAGCGAGCGGATCAGCGCCTCGGCCAGCTCGGGCTCGCGCATCAGCCCGCGGCAGGCGCGCATCAGCACGTCGATCGCCCGCCGGGCCGGGTCCTCCGCCCGCGGCGGCCGGCGCTCTATGCTGGCCTCCAGCAGGTTGAGCTCCTCGCTCACCACGGCGACGACGAGGTCCATCTTGGACGGGAAGTAGCGGTAGAGGGTGCCGAGCGCGACCCCGGCCCGCTCGGCCACGGTGCGCATCTGCATCGCCTCGACCCCGCCCCGCGAGGCCAGCGCGGCGCCGGCCTGCACGATCCGCCGCCGGCGCTGGTGCTGGCTGCGAGATCGCACGCCCCGCTCGGTGGCCGTAGGCTCTGCGGTCACGGTTGGAGTCCCTTCGGTGGCGGGCGCGCGGCGCCCGGTCGGCACCCCTAGCGTACCGCGCGAGCGAGAACGTGTTATCTGATCGGCGGTCCGATAGTCCGGCCGGGGTCCGGTCAGGCGACCGGTCAACGGGTGCTCGCATGGCGAATCGGCTGGATCTCGGAGCTCGGCGGCCCTCTGGACAGGAACTAGAATCTGTTCTAGTTTGCTCGCCGAGAGGTGGTTCCGGCGGGACCGGGCGCCTCCCGGCGTCCGGAAGGAGTGGACTGGTGGACTTCAACCTCGACGAGACCCGGCAGGAGCTGCGGGATCTCGCCGCCGGACTGCTCGGGCGGGAGGCGTCCCGCGAACGGCTGGAGGCGTTCGAGAAGACCGGCGCGCCGTACGACGCCGCCGTCTGGAAGGCCCTCGGCCAGGCCGGGCTGCTCGGCGCCTGCCTCCCCGAGGCGGTCGGCGGCGCGGGCCTCGGCACGATCGAGCTGACCGTGCTGCTGCGGGAGATCGGCGCGCATGTCGCGCCCGTCCCGGCGTACGCCTCGCTCGCGCTCGCCGCGGCCACGATCGGCGCGCACGGCACCCCGGAGCAGCAGGCCCTGCTCGCCCCCCTGAACGACGGCGAGGCGGTGCTCACCGGCGCGTACCGCGAGGTCGGCGCGAGCGGCACGGTCGCCGCCACCGCCCGCCCCGACGGCGACGGCTACGTGCTCGACGGCGTGAAGACCTACGTCCCGTACGCGGCGGAGGCGTCCCGCATCCTCGTCCCGGCCCGCGTCGGCGGCCCGGACGGCGCGATCGGCGTCTTCCTGGTGGAGCCGGCCGCGGTGAAGATCGCGCCGCAGCACTCGGCGACCACCGAGCCGCTGTCGCGGATCGAGCTGGCCGGCGCGCGGGTCGGCGCGGACGCCCTGCTCGGCGGGGCCGCCGACGGCGCCGCCTGGACGACGTTCCGCCGCGCCGCCGTCGCGGGCGCGGTCGCGCTGTCGTCCGGCGTGATCGAGGGCGCGCTGAACCTCACCACCGAGTACGTCAAGACCCGCGAGCAGTTCGGCCGCGCGCTCGCCCAGTTCCAGGCCGTCACCATGCAGGTCGGGGACGTCTACATCGCCAAGCGGACGCTGGACGTGGCCGTCTGGGCGGCGGCCTGGCGGATCGCCGAGGGCCGCGCCGACGCCGACGGCGACCTGGCGGTGGCCGCGTACAGCGCGTGCGGCCCGGTCGTGGAGGCCCTCTACACCTGCCAGCACCTGCACGGCGGGATCGGGCTGGACGTCACCTACCCGCTCCACCGCTACTTCGGGTGGGGCAAGCAGATCGGGCACATGCTGGGCGGGGCCGCGGACCAGCTCGACGCTCTCGGCGGCGTCATCGCACAGGAGGCGTGAGTTGTTCATCGACCTGACCGACGAGCAGAAGCGGCTGCGCGCCGAGCTGCGCGAGTACTTCGAGAACTGCATGGACGCCGCGACGCGCGCGGCGATCACCGCCGACCCGTTCGGCGACGCGTACCAGGAGCACTGCCGCAAGCTGGGCCGCGACGGGATGCTGGGCGTCGGGCTGCCCAAGGAGTACGGCGGCCGCGGCTTCGGCCCGGTGGAGCAGCAGCTGTTCGCCAACGAGATCGCGCGCGCCGAGGTGACGTACCCGATCATCACGCTGAACTCGGTGGCGCCGACGATCCTGGAGTACGGCACCGACGCGCAGCGCGAGTTCTTCATCCCGCGGATCCTGGCGGGCGAGTGCCACTTCGCGGTCGGCTACAGCGAGCCCGGCGCCGGCACCGACCTCGCCGCGCTGCGCACCACCGCGGTCCGCGACGGCGACCACTACGTGATCAACGGCCAGAAGATCTTCACGTCCGGCGCGCACACCGCCGACTACGTGTGGATGGCGTGCCGCACCGACCCGGACGCCAAGAAGCACAAGGGCATCTCGATGCTCATCGCCGACTGCAAGGACCCCGGGTTCTCGTGGACGCCGATCATCACGATGGACGGCCGGCACCACACCAACGCCACGTACTTCCAGGACGTCCGGGTGCCCGCCGACATGCTGATCGGCGAGCCGAACAAGGGCTGGGACCTGATCACCAGCCAGCTCAACCACGAGCGCGTCACGCTGGGGCCGGCGGGCAACATCGCGTCCAAGTACGTCCGGTTCGAGCGCTGGGCCCGCACCACCGCGGGGCCGGACGGCGCGCCGCTGCTGGACGACCCGGCGGTGCGCCGCGAGGTGGCCCGCGTCTACTCCTACCTGCGCCTGAACGAGCTGCTCAACTGGCAGGTCGCCGCCAACCAGGACCTCGGCTGGCTGGGCGCCCCGGACGCGTCGGCCACCAAGGTCTACGGCTCCGAGCGCACGCAGGAGGTGAGCCGGATCATCGGCGACGTGGTGTCCCGGTACGGCGACCCCGGCGACCCGGCGACGGCGGAGCTGATCGCGGAGATCGACGCCCGGGCCAAGGGCGCCCTGGTGCTGACGTTCGGCGGCGGTGTCAACGAGATCCAGCGCGAGCTGATCGCGATGATCGGGCTGGGCCTGCCGCGCGCCCCGCGCTGACGCCCGCCCCGCGCCGACGGTTCGCCCCGCGCCGGCCGCCCGTCCCGGCGTAGACTGCCGCCGAGCGGGACGGAAGGCCATGAGGAAGGCCGGGGATGGGCAAGCACAGCAAGCCGCCCACGCGTACCTGCCCAGGTTGCGACGGGTCCGGGACGCACCGGGGGCAGACCTGCGGGGTCTGCCGAGGCGAGGGGATCATTTGACGACGTATCCGCCGGACGGCTGCACGTTCGAGGTGTCCTACACCCTCGGCAGGCGGGGGACGGGGCACGAGTCGTTCGGCGACGTCTACGCGCTCGGCCGCTGGTTCCGGGAGATGGAGCGCCGCGGCGCGTTCGCCCCCGAGGACTTCCGGACGCCCGACGAGGACGGCCGCAACGGCTACCGGATCGTGTGCGTGACGGCCGACCAGCGGGTGCCGATCAGCTACTTCCACCCGCTGCTGGTCATGGGGCGCATCGAGGGCGCCCGCACCGCGTTCGCCGAGTAGCCGACGTTCGCCGAGCAGCGAGTGTTCGCCGAGCAGCCCGCGTTCGCCGGGCCGCCCGGTCAGCCGCTCGTGGTGGGGCTGGGCGCCGGGTTGGACGTCGGGCTCGGCTCCGGCTCCGGCGTCCCGGTGGGCGGGTCCGTCGGCGGCTGCGAGGGGTCGGTGGGCTGCCCGGTGGCGGGCGGCTCGGTGGTGGGCGGCGCGGACGGGTCGGTCGGCGGGGGCGTCTCGCCGGGGTCGGACGGTTCCGGCGCGGAGGAGTCCGGCGGCGCCGTCTCGGACGGCGGGGCCGTGGTCTCGGGCGACTTCCCGGGCGTGGAGGTCTCGGGTGCGGGTGTCTTGCCGCCGGGCGCCGCGCCGGCCCCGGGCGGGGCGGTCGTCGCCGGCTGCCGCTCCTCGGTCGCCGCGCTCGGCGCCGGAGCGGACGTCCGGTCGGCGCCGGGCCCGCCGGAACGGGTGGCCGAGCCGGTCGGGGTGTTCTCTCCCGCCGACGGGCCGCCGGCCTGGCTGTTGCCGGCGGACGGGACCACGGCGTTGACGCCGCTGCCCTTGCCGGTCGGCCAGCTCACCAGCATGCCGACCGCGGCGGCGACGGAGGCGGCCATCCCGGCCACCGCGCCGACGCCCTTGAACGCCTTGCGCCGCCGGGCGCGGTCGCGTCCCGGGGAGTCGGCGACCTCGGAGCCGATCACGACCAGCGGGCTGGGCGACACCACGCCGGTCAGCGGCCGGCCGGCCTCGCCCTCGCACGCGGCGAGCACCTGGTCGCGCAGCCACGCGGGCGGCCGGTCGGGGACGCGCCCAGCCAGCAGCCGGGGCAGCCTCCCCTTCTCGAACGCGGCGACGACCTCGGCGTGCCGGGCCGGGTCGGCGGCGCCGCGCATCAGCAGGTCCAGGACGGCGTTCTCCAGCCGGGTGCGCGCGGTGGCCAGCAGCGCCTGCGCGGTGTCGGGCGCGATGCCGAGCACCCGCGCGATGTCGGGCACCTCCAGCCACTCGCCGGCGTGCAGCAGCAGCGCCTCGCGCTGGTCGGGACGCAGCCCGGCGGCGGCGCGCAGCAGCGGGTCGGCGGGGTCGCCGAGGTCCGGCCGGGTCCCGGCGAAGGCGCCGAGGGACGCGCAGGCCGACCGCGACAGCGCGTACAGCCACAGCACGGTGTCACCGCGCGGCGGGTGCTGGACCGCCGCCACGAAGGTGTCCCGGACGCCGGCCGCCGCGCCCGCGCCGCCGGTCAGCGACCAGCAGTGCGCGTGCACCCGGACGGCGTGCGCGTCGTAGAGGGCGCCCAGGTCCCCGCGCATGTGACCTCCGTCGTACTCCCGGTCGTGACCCCGCCTGCGGCTCGGACAAATCAGTGGGAAACGGGACTCTAGTGCACTGGCCGCACGTCTGAGAAGTCCGGGTCGTCCGATCGTGTCGGTTGTAACGGAAAGTAGCGGTTTCGCCGTTGAACACAGCGTTCACGGAGATTTAAGGAATTCCCCGGCAAAACGCTGAATGGTGATGCGGTTCACCAGGGAAGGGTCCGTGCCCTGTCGGTTACTCGCAGGAGGGGCACATGACCCGGCTGACCGTGGACGGCGTCTACCAGCACATTCGCGGTGTCTGCTTCAAGAACGGCCCGCCCGGCAAGGTCGGCGCGGAGACCGAGTGGCTCGTCCTGGACGCCGCCGATCCGGCCGCCCGCGTCCCCACGTCCCGGCCGCGCGCCCTCCTGGAGGCGGCCGGGGCCCCGCCGCACGATTCCAAGATCACCTACGAGCCGGGCGGGCAGCTGGAACTCAGCTCCCTGCCCTTTCCCGGCGTCGCCGCGCTGCACCGCGCGCTGGCCGCCGACGTCGCCCACGCCGGCCGGGCGCTGGCCCGGGGCGGGCTCGTCCTCGCCGGGCACGGCGTCGACCCGGTGCGGCCGCCGTTCTTCCAGGCCGACCACCCCCGGTACGCGTGCATGCGCGGCTACTTCGTCGCCGGCGGCTTCGCCGACGCGGCCGCGGCGATGATGTGCTCCACCGCGTCCGTCCAGGTGTGCCTCGACATCGGCGCCGACCCCGCCGACGCGGACCGCCGCTGGCGGCTGGCGCACGCGCTCGGGCCGGTGCTGGTCGCGGCGTTCGCCAACTCGCCGCTGCGGGCCGGCCGCCGCACCGGGCTCCGCTCGACCCGGCAGGCCGTCTGGACCGCGCTCGACCCGTGCCGGACGCTGCCCGTGCACACCGCGCCGCCGGGCCGCCCGGCGGCCGACCCGGCCGAGGAGTGGACCCGGTACGCCCTGGACGCGCGGGTCATGCTCATGCGCACCGGGGACGGCTGGGTGTCGGACCCGGGGATGACCTTCCGCGAGTGGCTGCGCAAGGGCGAGCCGGGCCCGGCCGACCTCGGCTACCACCTGTCCACGCTGTTCCCGCCGGTCCGCCCGCGCGGCTGGCTGGAGCTGCGGATGATCGACGCGCTGCCGGAGCCGTACTGGCCCGTCCCGGTCGCCGTCGCCACCGCCCTGCTGGACGACCCGCGCGCCGCCGCGGCGGCCGAGGCCGCGGCCGAGCCGGTCGCCGGCCGCTGGGCGGAGGCGGCCCGGGACGCCCTCACCGACCCGCCGCTCGCCGCCGCCGCCCGCGCCTGCTTCACCGCCGCGCTGGACGCGCTGCCCCGGCTCGGCGGCGCCTCGCTCGTCCCGCTGGTGGACGAGTACTCCCGCCGGTACGTGGAGCGCGGCCGCTGCCCCGCCGACGACTTCACGACCGGCGGGCTCGCGGCGGGCGGCCGCCCCGCGCCGTCCAGGAGGGCGGCGCCGTTCCCCGAAGAGCTGCCCGAAAAGCTTCCCGAAGAGCTGCCCGAAGAGCTGCCCGAAGAGCTGCCCGAAGAGACGGAGACACTCAGATGACGGCCCCCGGCTCTCTCGACGAGAGCGCGCTGAAGGAACTGATCGCCGGCGAGCTGGGCGCGGTACGGGACCGCAGCCTCGGCCTGACCACCGGTGCGCTGGACGAGGCGGAGCTGACCGCGCAGGTCTCCCCGCTCATGTCCCCGCTGGTGTGGGACCTGGCCCATGTCGGCAACTACGAGGAGCTGTGGCTGCTGCGGGCCGCCGCCGGGATCGAGCCGATGCGGCCCGAGATCGACGACCTGTACGACGCGTTCGAGCACCCCCGCTCCGAACGCCCCTCGCTGCCGCTGCTGGCGCCCGAGGAGGCGCGCGCGTACATCGCCACCGTCCGCTCCAAGGTGCTGGACGCCCTGGACGCGGTGCGGTTCGACCCCGCGGACCCGCTGACGTCCGGCGGGTTCGTGTACGGCATGGTCGTCCAGCACGAGCACCAGCACGACGAGACCATGCTGGCCACCCACCAGCTCCGCAAGGGCGCCCCCGCCCTCCTGGACCCGCCCGCCTCGCCTCAGGCGGGCGCGGCGGCGGGCGCGGCGGGCGAGGTGCTGATCCCGGCGGGGACGTTCGAGATGGGCACCTCGGACGACCCGTGGGCGTACGACAACGAGCGCCCCGGCCACCTGGTGGACCTGCCCTCCTACTACATCGACGCCGAACCGGTGACGAACGCCGCGTACATCGCCTTCATGGAGGCGGGCGGCTACGACGACCCCTCCCATTGGCACCCGAAGGGCTGGGAGTGGCGGAGCGAGGGCGGGAAGCGCGCCCCCGCGTTCTGGTCGCGCGACGGGGGCGGGGAGTGGCTGCGGCGCCGGTTCGGCCGCGTCGAGCCCGTCCCGCCCGCCGAGCCGGTGCAGCACGTCTCCTGGTACGAGGCGGACGCCTACGCGCGCTGGGCCGGCAAGCGCCTCCCCACCGAGGCGGAATGGGAGAAGGCCGCGCGCTGGGACCCGGACGCGGGCCGCTCGCGCCGCTTCCCCTGGGGCGACGCCTACGAGCCTGGCCGCGCCAACCTGGGGCAGATCCTGCACCGGCCCGCCGAGGCCGGATCGTTCGCGTCGGGCGCCTCCGCCTACGGGGTGCGCCGCATGCTCGGTGACGTGTGGGAGTGGACGTCGTCGGACTTCCACGGCTATCCGGGGTTCCGGTCGTTCCCCTACAAGGAGTACTCGGAGGTCTTCTTCGGCCCCGGCTACAAGGTCCTGCGGGGCGGCTCCTGGGCGACGCATCCGCTCGCCGTCAGGGGCACGTTCCGGAACTGGGACTACCCGATCAGGCGGCAGATCTTCACCGGCTTCCGCTGCGCCCGCTCCACGGAAGGGGCCGCCTGATGTGCCGCCACGTGGGCTACCTGGGCCCGGCCAGGACGCTGCACTCGCTCATGTACGAGGGCGAGTACTCGCTGGAGCACCAGTCGTACGCGCCGCGCATGACCCAGGGCAACCTGCTGAACGCCGACGGGTTCGGCGCGGGCTGGTACCACGGGGAGGGCCGGCCGGTGCGGTTCCGGCGGGCCGGGCCGATCTGGGCCGATCCGTCGTTCCGGGAGATCGCCGAGGTCGTGGAGACGACCTGCGCGGTCGCGGCGATCCGTTCCGCGACGGTCGGCTTCCCGGTGGACGAGTCGTGCGCGCAGCCGTTCCGCACCGGCGAGGGCGCCGCCACCGGCCCGCGGCCGGGCCGGTTCTTCAGCCACAACGGGAAGATCGAGGGCTTCGCCGGGGTCGAGGGCAAGCTGCGCGAGCTGGCCGGCGACCCCGGCGGGCTCGCGGACGCGCGGGCACCGGTCGACTCTGCGCCGCTGTTCGCGCTGGCCGCGCGGCTGTGGAACGAGGGCCGCACGCTCGGCGAGGGGCTCGCCGAGGTCGTCCGCGAGGTGACGGCGCTGGCGCCCGGCCGCTACAACCTGCTCGCCGCCGACGGCACCACCCTCGCCGCCACGACCTGGGGCGACTCGCTGTTCGTGCGGGAGCGCCGGCACGAGGCATGGCGCGTCGAGCACGCGACCGGCGCGCCGATCAAGGGCAGCCCGCGCCTGGGGGAGCTGTGGATCTCCTCCGAGCCGCTCGACGACGACCCCGCCTGGACGCCCGTTCCGGACCGCTCGCTGGTGACCGCCGACCTGACGTCCGGCGTCCGCGTCACTCCGCTCTGAGTCACCGCTCTGGGCCACCCGCCCTGGGGCACCCCATCTGAAGGGAAGACCGCATGGACCGCTTCCTCACCGCCGACGACCTGGCCAAGACGCTGCGCCGGGACGTCCGGGAGGGCCTGGCGAACGACCCGAAGACGCTGCCGCCCAAATGGTTCTACGACGAGCGCGGCAGCGAGCTGTTCGAGGAGATCACCAGGCTGGAGGAGTACTACCCGACCCGCCGCGAGCGGGAGATCCTGGCCGCCCGCGCGCCCGAGATCGCCGCCGCGACCGGCGCCCGCACGCTGCTGGAACTCGGCGCCGGGTCGGGGGAGAAGACCCGCCTGCTCCTGGACGCGCTGCGCGGCACGCTCCGCGCGTACGTCCCGGTGGACGTCAGCGGCGACTTCCTGGAGGGGGCCGCGGCCCGGATCGCCGAGGAGCATCCCGCGCTGGACGTGCGTCCCGTCGTCGCCGACTACGAGCAGCACCTGCACCTGCTGCCCGGCGGCGAGCGCCGCCTGGTCGCGTTCCTCGGCGGGACGATCGGCAACATGCCGCCCGCCGAGCGGATCGGGTTCCTGGCCGGCCTGCGCGCCGCGATGGGGCCGGACGACGCGCTGCTGCTTGGCGCCGACCTGGTGAAGGACGAGCGGCGGCTGGTCGCCGCCTACGACGACGCGGCCGGCGTCACCGCCGAGTTCAACCGCAACGTCCTGCGCGTCATCAACCGCGAGCTGGACGCCGACTTCGTCCCGGAGGCGTACGAGCACGCGGCCGTCTGGAACGCCGCCGACGAGTGGATCGAGATGCGGCTGCGCTCCACGCGGGCGCAGACCGTCCGCGTCGGGGGCCTCGATCTGGAGGTGGAGTTCGCCGCCGGGGAGGAGATGCGCACCGAGATCTCCGGCAAGTTCCGCCGCGAGCGCCTGGCGTCCGAGCTGGAGAGCGCGGGGCTCGCCCTGGCGGAGTTCTGGACCGACGCCGCCGGCGACTTCTCGCTGAGCCTGGCCCGCCCGGCCGGGGCCTAACCGGCGGTGGGGTGCGCCAGGCCGTGCCGCTTCAGGTCCTTCACGAGGCGGATCGCGATGTAGCGGTGGCCCTCCGGGGTCGGGTGGACGCCGTCCCGCTTGATGAAGCGCGGCGCGTTCCCCGTGCCCTGGAGGCGGTGGCCGGTGATCCAGTGTCCGGCGATCGGGTCGATGAACGGGATGCTCATCCCCTTCGCCACCCCCTGGAGGGCGTCGCGCACGGCGAGCGCCTCCGGCGGCGGTGACTGGTTGCCCCAGATCGGGCCGACGAACGCCATCCGGGTCCCCGGCCACCGCTTGCGGGCGCGGTCCAGCACGTCCTGCGCGGCGGCCGCCACCTGCTGCGGCGGCTTGTCCCAGTCGTTGTGGCCGCCCGACACGATCAGCAGGTCGGGGGCCGGGCGCCAGCCGAGCTGGCTCTCGAACAGCAGCCCGTACGCCTGGCCCGCGCGGCCCCCGGTCGCGAACCCGGTGCCGCTGCGGCCGGCCACGATCACCTGCCAGCCGAGCAGCCGGGCCGCCGCCGACGCGTAGGTGTGCTCCTCCAGCGTGCCCGCCTCGCCCACTGTGTAGCTGTCGCCCAGGAACATCACCACGGGCGCGGGGGCCGTCACCGGCTTGGCCGCGGCCGCGGCGGGGCTCGACCGCGGTCCGGCGCCGCCGCCGGAGAGCGCGCCGCAGCCGGTCGCCGAAACGGAGGCCAGGCACAGCGCGAGGATCGCCGCGCCGCGGCGCGCGCGGCGAGAAGTCATGGGGGGTCCACCCGGTTTTCGTGAGGAGCGTCCCGCCGATCTTAGGAGAACTCGTGGCCGTCCGCGTACCGTCCGCGAACTCCTGTGCCGTCCTGTTACATCCGCACGTGTGGGCGCATGTCCCGACTCCTACATCCGGCGTTCACCGCGGGCTCACACCGCCGACCCGAACGGGCCATCCGCCGCCGCCATGGTCTCGCGGGTGACCCGACACGACCGCCGCCTCCGCGAACTCGACCTGCTCCGCTTCGTCGCGGCCCTGGCGGTGGTGCTGTTCCACTTCACCGGATTCGACGGCGAGGGCCCCTGGCCGGAGCCGTCCCGGGAACTGTTCGGGGCGCTCGGGGAGGTCACCAGGTACGGCTACCTGGGCGTCGACCTGTTCTTCCTCATCAGCGGCTTCGTCATCCTGATGAGCGCCTGGGGCCGCTCGCCCGGCGAGTTCGGGATCTCGCGGCTGACCCGGCTGCTGCCGGCGTACTGGGCGGCGGTCCTGCTCGGCCTGGCCATCTACGCCGGCTTCCGGCTCGGCAACGGCGTGCCGGGGCTGGTCGTCCCCAACCTCACCATGCTCCAGGCCGGGCTCGGCCTGAAGAGCATCGACGCGGTCTTCTGGACGCTCTGGGTCGAGATGCACTTCTACGTGCTGATCGCCGTGCTGGCCGCCCGCGGCATCGGCTACCGGAGCTGCCTGGTCTTCATGGCCGGCTGGACGCTGGCCGGGATCTTCGCCGACGAGGCCGACCACAAGCTGCTGCAGGTCATGCTGATGCCGACGTGGAGCCCGTACTTCATCGGCGGCATGGCGCTGTTCATGATCTACCGCTTCGGCCCGACGCTGCTGCTGTGGGGGTACGTGGCGGTGTCGTGGCTGCTGGCGGTCCACTGGAGCGTCTGGCGGACCGGCCACGTGTTCGAGGGCTCGGACGAGACGGTCGTGGCGGCCGCCGTCACCGGGATCTTCGGCGTGATGGCGCTGGTCGCCACCGGCCGGCTGCGGCGGCTGAACTGGCGCGGCCTGACCGTCCTCGGCGCGCTGACGTACCCGCTCTACCTCACGCACTCGCAGATCGCGCTGCCGCTGCTGGAGCACGCCTACCCGGCGCTGAACAAGTGGGCGGCGCTCGCGCTGGCCACCGCGGCGTCGCTGCTGCTGGCGTACGCGGTGTACCGCCTGGTCGAGCGGCCGGGCCAGGCGTGGATGCGCGCGCGCCTGAAGGCCTCGCTGGTGCCGATCCGGGCGCAGGACGTCCCGCCGGTCCCCGAGCCGCGGCCCGAGGGCCGGCCCGAGGCGCCGCCGCGCGAACTCGTCCGGAACTGACGCGCCGGGGAGTGCCGGCTTCCCGATCAACACGGTGTGGTGGTGTGCTCTACGCCCGGTGATGGCCTAGTTTGTCGCCCCATGCTGGTCGTCGATCTCGCGGTGCTCGCGTCCGTCCTGGTCACGGTCCCCCGGGCGCCCGGGTGTGCCGGGGCAAGCGCGTCATGGCCTGGACCGGCCAGATGGCGCTCTCGGCCCTCACCGGGGGCCTGCCGGCGTACGCGGCCGTGCGGTCCGTGACGGCGCGTACTGCGAGGCAGGGCCGCTGCGGGGAGCGGCCGTGCTCCTCGCCGCGGTGGTCGCCGTGTGCGCTGTGGCCGATCACATGACCGCCCGCGGGGAGCCAC
Source organism: Spirillospora sp. NPDC029432 (assembly GCF_040703975.1). Taxonomy (NCBI): domain Bacteria; kingdom Bacillati; phylum Actinomycetota; class Actinomycetes; order Streptosporangiales; family Thermomonosporaceae; genus Spirillospora; species Spirillospora sp. NPDC029432. The sequence continues at coordinate 16,548 of NZ_JBEZWH010000033.1, read as the reverse complement.
CCGAACGCGGACCCGGCGCGGCGCGTACGGCAGCCTGAAAGGGACCAGGACGGCCAGGAGGGCCGAGAGGCCAGCAGGGCCAGGAGGGGAGGAGAGGGCGGGGCATGGGGCTCTTCGGCAGGCGCCGGGAGGAGCGGCGGCCGCGGGACGGCGCGCCGCCGGTGATCGACCCCTGCGGGTACGACCCGGCCGCGGCCGACCTGCGGGCGGCGCTGCTGCACGAGGACTGGCCGTGGGCGAGCGAGTTCCTGACCACCGTGACCGACCCGGACGACCGCGCGTTCTACCTCTCCGTCTGCGCGGGCGTCCCGGGCCTCCAGGACTGGATCGGCTCCTGGATCAGGGGCGAGCCCCGCTCGACGCTGCCGCTCCTGGTGCGCGGCGCGCACGCCGCCGGCTGGGCCTGGGAGGCGCGGAACGCCCCGTACGGCGGCGAAGGAGCCGCGGCCGAGCGCTTCCCCGGCTTCAGCGAGCGCCTCGAACTCGCCGAGGCGTGCCTGGGCGAGGTGGCGGCCCGCGATCCGGGCGAGACGGGCGCCTGGACGTACCTGCTGGCGTGCGCGCTGGGCGGCCGGGTGCGGCCGGACGAGGCGCACCGGCGGTTCGAGCGCGTCCTGGAGCTGCATCCGGGGCACCTGCGCGCGCACCGGGAGATGCTCGCCTACCGGTGCGAGCGCTGGTACGGCGGCCACGACGAGATGTTCGCGTTCGCGCGCGGCGCCGTGGCGAACTCTCCCGCCGGGAGCCCGCTGGGACGGCTCGTCGCCGACGCGCACATCGAGATGTGGCGCTCCCTCCCGAAGGGGCGGGCGGAGGACTACATCGCGCGAGGCGAGGTGCGCGACGATCTGCGCGCGGCGGCCGACCACTCGATCCGCCATCCCGCGTACCGGCCCCGGGTGGGCTGGCCGGAGGTGCACAACGCGTTCGCGTTCGCCTTCGCGCTGGCGGGGGACGCGCCGGCGGCGCGGGACGAGTTCGAGCTCATCGGCGACTGCGTGACCGCGTCGCCGTGGGACCTCTACGGCCCCGACCCCGCCGCCGCCTTCGCCGAGCTGCGCGAACGCGTCGCGCGGACGGGGGTGTGACGTTCCCGCGCGGGCCGGCGCTGACATCTGTAGAGGGCGGGCGTCCGGTCAGAGCGGGGATCTGGCGTCCCGCCCTCGCCATCGTCCGGCCTAGGCGGGCCGGTCGAGCGGGCGCAGCTCGTCGGCGTAGCTGACCGACGCGCGGCGCATGAGGCCGTCCTCGGCGATCGTGTACTGGCCCAGCCGCCACAGCGGCGGCGAGTAGGCGTGGATGGACACGCTCGCGGGCGCGGCCCCCACCAGCCGGTGGATGTGGTCGGGCCCGAAGCAGAAGGACGTCCCCTCCGGGACCACCGTCCGCACGTGGGCGCCGCCGATGCGCGGATTGCACTCCTCCAGGGCGCCGCTGACGACCCGTACCGCGCCGGAGGAGACGTCGTGGTCGTGCCAGCCGGTGTCGTTCTCGGGCGTCCAGCACAGCAGCCACACGTCCACGTACTCGTCCCGGTAGAGGGACGCGTAGTGCCGCCGCTCATCGGAGAAGCGGACGTGCCGCCGCCACAGCTCGGGACGCTCCGCGAGCGCGTCCGCCAGCGCGCGCAGCTCGGCCTTGCCGAGCACCCGGGCGGGCAGGTCCGCGGGCAGGCCCTCCAGGCGGTCCGCCACCGGCACGATTCCGGTCGACAGGGATTCGGTTGCCAGGGACTCGGCCGACAGGGATTCAGCCGACATCGATTCAGCCGACATCGATTCGCTCCTTTCCCAGCAGCATGCGGTGCGGATTGGACACGCGGAACGCGTGCTCGGCGGCCTCGCCCAGGGCGAGGTCGCGGGGGCCGGCGTAGGGGCGGTCCGTGCCGTGCACGACCACGTCGACCCCGAGGGCCCGGACGACGGCGTCGGCGGCGCGCGGCCCGTACGACGAGGTCTCGACGAACACGTCCGGATCGACCTCGCCGCGGCCGCCGCCGCGCGCGGCGAGCCGCTCCCCGTGCAGCGGGGCCAGCCCGGCGAGCATCGCGAAGCAGACCCGCAGCCGGGGGTGGCGCGGACGGCCGAAGGCGCGGAACGCGAACCACGCGGCGTGCATCTGCTGCGCGTACGGCACCATCGCCGCCCACCATCCGGGCTCGCCGCCTCCGGTGGCGCCGGCCGGGCCCGGATGGACGAACAGGGGGAGGCCGCGCTCTTCGAGCAGGTCGAGCAGCGGGGCGCACCGTTCGTAGCCTTCGGGTCCGGCCAGCGCCGTCGCCGGCAGTTGGAGGCCCGCGAAGCCCGCGTCGAGGACCCGCGCGGTCGCCGCGGGGTCGATGTCGCGCACGCAGGCGGACGCCCACGCGCCGAACGGTTCCGGGAGCGCGGCCGCGCCCTCGTGGTAGGCGTCCAGGAGGGGGCGCGCCTCGTCCGCCGGGAGGTGTTCGACGCCGAGGGGCGAGGAGAGCGAGACGAGCGCGCGGTCCAGGCCGTCCTTCCGCGCCGTCTCGGCCCTGCGCCGCACGTCGTGGTCGTCCGGGTCCACCTCGAACGGCGGCTCGCCGGCCAGCCGGAGCGTCCAGCCGTTCAGGAGCGGCGGCGTGCGCCGGGCGCGGAGCGCCGCGACGAATGGCACGCTCCAAACGTGCTGGTGAACATCTGTCCCGGCCATCGGCCCCTCTCCTCCTGAACCGCTTCAGTGAACCGCTTCAGTAGCGCCGCCGTCAAGAGCTGCGCGAGTTCTGTCGGAGGGACCGTCTAGGGTTTGCAGGGTGCCAGAAAGGCGCAAGCGCGCGACCATCCGGGAGGTGGCGCAGGCGACCGGGCTGTCGCCTGCGGCCGTGTCGTACGCGCTGCGCGGCATCCAGACCTCCGAGGAGACGCAGGAGCGCGTCCGCGCCGCCGCCCGGGAGCTGGGCTACGAGGCCCATCCGATCGCCCGCGCGCTGGCCAGCGGCCGCACCGGCATGGTCGGCCTGCTGTGCGGCTCGCTGGAGGACTACTGGCAGCAGTCGCTCGCCGTCGGCATCAGCCGCTCCCTGCTGGCCCGCGACCGCTACGCCCTGATCGTCGACGCGTTCAACGACCCCGCCCGCGAGCTGTCCCTGGCCCGCCAGCTGCGCGACCAGCGGGTCGACGGGCTGATCGTCCAGCCGCTCGACCCGTCCGCCCCGCTGTGGGCCGAGCTGTCGGAGACCGTCCCGGTGGTCTCGGTCGGGGACGCCCTGCACGGCGGCCGGTCCCAGGGCGAGGTCGTCTTCGACAACCGCCGCGGCGTCACCCTCGCCCTGGAGCACCTGCGCGACCTCGGCCACCGGCGCATCGCCGTGCTCACCCCGACGCTGGCCAGCACCCCCGACCGCCCCGCCGACGTGCACGTCAACGCCGAGGCCGACCGGCTGCGGCTGGACGCCGAGGTCGTCGTCGCCCCGCAGGCGCTGGCCGAGGCCACCGAGGTGGCGACCGGGCTGCTGCGCGGCCCCGGCCGCCCCACCGCCGTCTTCTGCTTCTCCGACTCCATCGCGTACGCCGTCTACGCCGCCACCCGCGTCCTCGGCCTCGACGTCCCCGGCGACGTCGCCGTGTGCGGCTACGACGCCCACCCGATGTCGGCCCTGCTCACCCCGCCCCTGACCACCGTCGACTGGGACATCGACGGCATCGTCCACTCGGCCGTCCGCCTGGTGGTGGACGTCATCGACGGCAAGCCCCGCAAGCGCCGGGTCGTCCGCGAGCCGTCCCTGCGCGTCCGCGAGTCCACGGCCCGCCCCTGAGCGCCGGCCGATGCGGTTCCTACAGCAGCCGGGCGAGGGCGGGCAGATGGTCCGCCGCGATCGCGATGTCAGTGTCCAGCGGCCGGTCGTCGACGCGCGGATCGAGCGAGCCGGCCGCGATGTCGTACGCCGCGCGCAGCGGGCCGGCGGACGGCGCCCGCCCCTGCATGCGCAGGGCGCGGACCGCCGCGACCAGCTCGCAGCCCAGCGCGATGCGGTACGCGCCGAGCGTCTCGGTGGTGGCGCGGGCCGACTGGGTGGAGAAGCCCGCGTGCTCCTCGACGCCGCGCGACAGCACCGCGCTCCCGAGGGCCGCCGGGGTCGCCAGCCGGCGGACGTCGGCGAGCGCCGAATGCGCCACGTACTCCAGGATCATGATCCCGGAGCTGGCCTCGGTGGCGCCCTGGAACGGGTAGAGCCCCGTGAACGACGGCTCCGACAGGGTGCCGAGCCGGGCGGCCGACAGCGCCATCGTCTGGAAGAGCGCGGCCCGCGCGGCGTCCAGCGCGAGCCCCGCGTACGCGGTGTGGAAGTTGCCGTTGTGCCAGACCGCGCGGCCCGGCACGTCGATCAGCGGGTTCTCGGCGGCGGCGTTGATCTCCCGGGTGACGACCGCCTCCGCGTACGCGGCCGCCTCCAGGGCCGGGCCGTGGACCTGCGGGAACGCCCGGTAGCCGTACGGGTCCTGGATCCGGGCCGGCGCGGGCCGCTCGTAGGCCAGCAGCGTGCGCATCGCGCCGGCCGCCTCCTGCTGGCCGGGGTGCGGGCAGGCCCGGTGGACGGCCTCGGCGTACGGCTCGTCCGAGCCGCGCACGGCGAAGTGGGAGAGCGCCGCGACGGCGGTGGACGCGGCCAGCAGCGTGCGCAGGTCCGACACCGCGAGCGCGGACTCGCCGAGGGTGGCGGCGTTCGAGCTGATGAAGGCCAGCGCGTCGGCCGAGCGGAGGGTGAAGCCGGGGCCGCGCGGCCGGGAGCCGTCGGCGGCGGGCAGCCAGGCGCGCTCGCCGAGCAGGCACAGCGCGGTCGAGGCGAGGGCGGTCAGGTCGCCGGTGCCGATCGCCCCGTACACCGGCACCGGCGGCAGCAGGCCCAGGTTGAGCACGTCGGTCAGCGCGGCCAGCACGCCGGGGTCGACGCCGGAGCCGCCGGCGGCGATCTGGTTCAGCCGCACCGTCAGCATCGCGCGGACGATCTCGGGCGCCACCAGCGGCCCGGCGCCGGCGGCGTGGCTGCGCAGCAGCCGCAGGCCGTGCGCGTCGGAGTCCTCCCACTCCACGCCCACCTCGCGGTTGGCGCCGACGCCGGTGGTGCGCCCGTACACCGGCTGCTCGGCGGCCAGCGCGCGGGCCGTCTCCCAGGCCGCGCGGGCGCGTTCGACACCGGCGTCGGCCATGACGATCGTCACGTCCGCGCGGGCGGCGCGCGCCACGGCCGGGCAGGTGAGGTCCGTCCCGTCGATAACGATTCGACTGTTCTCCACGGGCTCACGCTACTTTCTACTCTATTCCGATCGTTAAGCTACGAATGCGCCCTATGGCCGTGTCGGCCCGCCGCCGCGTCGGGCCGGAGGTGACCACGGACTAACCTGGATCCGAGCCGAATCCGATCATCACCCTGTCAGCGAGCGGAAGAACGGCGTTGCACCGACGCCCACCGAGGACGTGAATCGTTTGATCACCTTTGCGGGCGTGACCAAGCGCTACCCGGACGGCACCGTGGCCGTCGACGATCTCGACCTGGAGATCCCGGCCGGCCGGATCACCGTGCTGGTGGGCCCGTCCGGCTGCGGCAAGACCACCACCCTGCGCATGATCAACCGGATGGTCGAGGCCACCGAGGGCACCGTGACCGTCGACGGGAAGAACGTGCGCGACATCGACCCGCCCGCGCTGCGCCGCGGCATCGGGTACGTGATCCAGCAGGCCGGGCTGTTCCCGCACCGCACGATCGTCGACAACATCGCGACGGTGCCGTACCTGCTCGGCTGGGACAAGAAGAAGGCCCGCGCCCGCTCGCACGAGCTGATGGAGCGCGTCGGCCTCGACCCCAAGCTCGCCAAGCGGTACCCGGCGCAGCTGTCGGGCGGGCAGCAGCAGCGCGTCGGCGTCGCCCGCGCGCTGGCCGCCGACCCGCCGATCATGCTGATGGACGAGCCGTTCAGCGCCGTCGACCCGATCGTGCGCGGCGACCTCCAGGAGGAGTTCCTGCGGCTGCAGGACGAGGTCGAGAAGACGATCGTGTTCGTCACCCACGACATCGACGAGGCCGTGAAGCTCGGCCACCGCATCGCGGTGTTCCAGGTCGGCGGCACGCTCGCGCAGTACTCCACGCCCGAGGAGCTGCTGGCCGAGCCCGCGAACGACTTCGTCCGCGACTTCCTGGGCGGCGACCGCGGCATCCGCCGGCTGCGCTTCTTCCAGGAGCTCGACGCGGAGGAGGCCGCCGGGGAGGCCGGGGCGCCCCCGCCCAAGCCGTCCGGCGGGCCGGACACGGGCCCGGAGGGCGCGTCCGCGGCGGTGGCGGACCGGTGACCCCGGTGATCCCGGTGCTGGCGGCGCCCGAGGGCGAGCCGCTGATCCGGTGGGACTGGATCGGCCGCAACCTCGGCGGCGACATCGCCGAGTCGCTGACCGAGCATCTGGTGCTGTCGTTCACGCCCGTGCTGCTCGGGCTGCTGATCGCGCTGCCGGTCGGGCTGGCCTGCGCGCGCTGGACGCGGCTCTACCCGCCGGTGCTGGCGGCCACCAGCGTCCTGTACGCGGTCCCGGCGATCGGGCTCTTCGTCATCTTCGTCGCGTTCAGCGGGCTGACGTACACCACGGTGATCGTCCCGCTGGCGCTCTACACGCTGTCGGTGCTGGTGCCCAGCGTGGTGGACGGGCTGCGGTCCGTTCCCGACCATGTGCGGCAGTCGGCGGTCGCGATGGGCTTCGGCCCGCTGCGCCGGCTGGTCCGGGTCGAGCTGCCGATCGCGGTGCCGGTGCTGATGGCGGGGCTGCGGGTGGCGACGGTCGCCAACATCAGCCTGGTCAGCGTGGGCGCGCTCATCGGCATCGGCGGGCTCGGGCAGCTGATGGTCAAGGGCATGAAGTGGCCCGGCGGCGGGTTCACCACCCCGATCATCGTCGCGATCGTGCTGATCATCCTGCTGGCGCTGGTCGCCGACCTGATCCTGCTGCTCGTGCAGCGGCTGCTCACCCCCTGGCAGCGGGCCGGCCGCGGCCGCCGCGCCAAGGCCGAGCGCGCCGCGGACGCCGCCGACGCTGAGGCGAGCGCCCCCGTACCGGCCGAGCCCGAGGAGGCACGGTGAACGCGATCTGGGAGGCGCTGGGCTGGTTCGGCCGGTCCGCGCAGTGGACGGGGGCCGACGGCATCCCGAACCGGCTGGTCGAGCACCTGTGGTACTCGCTGCTCGCGTTCGCGCTCACCGTGCTGATCGCGCTGCCGCTGGGGCTGGTGCTGGGCCACCTGCGCCGCGGCCGCCCCGCCGCGGCCGCGGGCTTCCTGGTGCTGTCCTCGGCGAACGCGGCGCGCGCGCTGCCCACGCTGGGCCTGCTGATCCTCGCGGTGATCCTGACGAGCGCCGGCGACCTGGTCCCGATCCTGATCCCGCTGATCGCGCTGGCGATCCCGCCGGTGCTGGTCAACACTTACGCCGGGATCCAGCAGGTCGAGGGCGGGCTGCGGGACGCGGCCGAGGGGATGGGCATGACCGGCCGGCAGGTGCTGCTGCGGGTCGAGCTGCCGGTGGCGCTGCCGCTGATCCTGCTCGGCCTGCGCACCGCGCTGATCCAGATCATCTCCACCGCCACGATCGCGGCGTACGTGGGCCTCGGCGGGCTCGGCCGCTACATCGTCGACGGCTACTCCCGGCAGGACTACGACAGCATGGCGGGCGGCGCGATCCTGGTGATCCTGCTGGCCGTCCTGACCCAGGTCGCCTTCGCCGGCCTCTACCGGTACGCCGTGTCCGCCGGGGTACGGCAGCGGGCGGCGGTGTCCTGAGCCGGCCCCCGGCCCGGCCACAGCACGACCCGGGCGCGCAGGCGCGTCCGGTCCCGGAGGAAGGAACACCACACATGTCCCGGATGATTCGCGGCGCCGCCGCGCTGGTCACCGCCGTACTGGCGCTGACCGCCTGCGGCGGCGGAGGCGACGGTGACCCGCTGAGCGGCGGGGGCGGCAAGGGCGGCAGCATCACGATCGGCGGCGCCGACTTCCCCGAGAGCGGCCTGATCGGCGAGATCTACGCGCAGGCGCTGGAGGCCAAGGACGTCAAGGTCGAGCGGAAGTTCAGCATCGGCTCCCGCGAGGTCTACTACGAGCAGGTCAAGAGCGGCGCGATCCAGGTGTTCCCCGAGTACAACGGGGCGCTGCTGGCGCACGTCGACAAGGAGAACCCGGCGAGCACCACCCAGGAGGTGGACGCGGCGCTGAAGCAGAAGCTGCCGGCGGAGCTGGAGATCCTGACCCCCTCGCAGGCCGAGAACAAGGACGCGCTGGTCGTCACCGCGGCCACCGCGCAGAAGCACGGCCTCAAGTCGATCGAGGACGTCAAGCCGGTGGCCGGGCAGCTGGTCGTCGGCGGGCCGCCGGAGTTCAAGACCCGCAAGCAGGGCCTGGTCGGGCTGGAGAAGGTGTACGGGCTGAAGTTCAAGGAGTTCAAGTCCCTGGACACGGCCGGCCCGATCACGGTGTCCAACCTGCAGAAGGGCCAGATCCAGGCCGCCGACCTGTTCACCACGGACGCCGCCATCAAGAAGAACGGCTTCGTGGTGCTCGGCGACCCCAAGAACGTGTTCGGCGCCCAGAACGTCGTCCCGCTGGTCTACAAGGCCAAGGTGAACGACACCGTCCGCAACACCCTGAACGCGGTGTCCGCCAAGCTCACCACGGCGCACCTCCAGGACATGAACACCGAGATCTCCGAGAAGAAGACCGACCCGGAGACCATCGCCAAGAACTGGCTCGGCCAGAACGGCCTGGCCTGATCGCCGGCCTCAGCGCGGCGCCGGCGGCCGGCCGCCGAGCCGGGCGGTGAGCCCGGCGGCGGTCGCCCGCACGGCGGCGGCGAGGTCCGGCCAGGTGTCCTCGGGGCGGCGGTCGCGGCGGAACGTCACCGTGACCGCCGCCGCCGGGTGGCCGGTGTGGTCGAACGAGCACGCCGCGATGCTCGCGAACCCCTCGGTGACCTGGCCGTCCTCGGCCGACCAGCCGCGCCGCGCGTCCTCCGCCAGCACCCGCCGCAGCTCCCGCGGCGACGCCGGGCCGCGCCCGGTCCGGTCCACGAACGCGGCGGGCCCCGGGAACAGCGCCCGCACCTGCGCCGCCGGGAGGTGCGCCAGCATCGACCGGCCGCTCGCCGTGAGCTGGGCGGGCATCCGCACCCCGACGTCGGTCACCAGCGTCGCGTGCCGCGGCGGCTGCTCCTTCAGCAGGTAGAGCGTCTCGGCGCCGTGCAGGACGCCGAGCTGCGCGATCTCCCCGGCCCGGTCGACGAGGCGGCGCAGCAGCGGCCGCGCCAGCCGTTCGAGCGGCCCGTGCCGCAGGTAGGCCGAGCCGATCTCGAACGCCGCCACGCCCAGCCCCCAGCGCCGCTCCTCCGGCACGTACGCCACGAACCCGTCCTCGGCCATCGCGGTCAGCAGGTGGTACGTGCTCGACCGCGGCAGCCCCAGCTCCCGCGCGATCGCCGACGCCGGCAGCGGCCCGGCCGACCCGGCCAGCAGCCGCAGCACCGCCAGCGCCCGCCGCGCGGCCGGAACCTGCCCGTTGGTCGCCATGGGCCGATTGTCTCGTATCTGAGACACAACGCCCGCCGCGGCCCTCCTCCCGCGCGACGCATGCGGCTCCAATGGAGGGTATGAAATCGCGCATGGGGGAGAACGGCGTCGAGGTCGGGCCGGAGCCGCTGGACTTCGGCCAGGTCGTGGCGGTGGCCCGGGAGGGCGCGCCGGTCTCGCTGACCGGCGAGGCGCTCAAGGCGATGGAGGCGGCGCGGGCGCACATCGAGGAGCTGTCCTCGCGCCCCACACCGGTGTACGGGGTGTCGACCGGGTTCGGGGCGCTCGCGACCCGGCACATCGCGCCGGACCTGCGCGCCCAGCTGCAGCTGAACATCGTCCGGTCGCATGCGGCCGGGTCGGGGCCCGAGGTGGAGCGGGAGGTCGTCCGCGCGCTGATGCTGCTGCGGCTGCGCACCCTCGCCACCGGGCGGACGGGCGTCCAGCCGGTCACGGCGCGGACCCTCGCCGCGCTGCTGAACGCGGGGATCACGCCGGTCGTGCACGAGTACGGCAGCCTCGGCTGCTCGGGTGATCTGGCGCCGCTCGCCCATGTGGCGCTGGCGCTGATCGGGGAGGGGCCCGTACGGGACGCGTCCGGCACCCTGATGCCCGCCGCGCAGGCGCTCGCCGCCGCCGGGATCGAACCGGTGACGCTCGGCGCCAAGGAGGGGCTCGCGCTGCTGAACGGCACCGACGGGATGCTCGGCATGCTCGTCCTGGCGATCGGCGACCTGCGCCGACTGCTCACGGCCGCCGACGTCGCCGCGGCGATGACGGTCGAGGCGCTGCTGGGCACCGACCGGGTGTTCGCCGCCGACCTCCAGGATCTCCGGCCGCATCCCGGCCAGTCCGAGTCGGCCGCCAACCTGCGAAAACTGCTGGCCGCCTCGGAGATCATGGAGTCGCACCGCGGGCCCGACTGCACCCGCGTCCAGGACGCCTACTCGCTGCGCTGCTCCCCGCAGGTGAACGGCGCCGCCCGCGACACCCTCGCGCACGCCGAGCTGGTCGCGTCCCGGGAGCTGGCCTCGGCCGTCGACAACCCGGTGGTGCTGCCGGACGGCCGGGTGGAGTCCAACGGCAACTTCCACGGCGCGCCCGTCGCGTACGTGCTGGACTTCCTGGCGATCCCGGCGGCCGACCTGGCCTCGATGTCCGAGCGCCGCACCGACCGGATGCTGGACCGCGCCCGCTCGGCGGGGCTGCCCGCGTTCCTCGCGGACGACCCCGGCGTGGACTCCGGGCACATGATCGCCCAGTACACCCAGGCGTCGATCGTGTCCGAGCTCAAGCGGCTGGCCGCGCCCGCCAGCGCCGACTCGATCCCGTCGTCGGCGATGCAGGAGGACCACGTCTCGATGGGCTGGAACGCCGCCCGCCAGCTGCGCCGCTCGGTGGACGGGCTGGCGCAGGTGATCGGGATCGAGATCCTCACCGCCGCCCGCGCCCTCGACCTGCGCCGCCCGCTGCGCCCCGGCCCCGCGACCGCGGCCGTCGTCGCCGCGCTGCGCGAGCACGTCCCCGGCCCCGGACCCGACCGCCACCTCTCACCCGAGATCGCCCTGGCCACCGGCCTCGTCCGCGACGGGACGCTCGTCGCCGCCGCCGAGTCCGTCACCGGTCCCCTCTCTTAATCCACAGGAGCACTGATGTCCGGACCCCGTCCCGTACGCGCGCCGCGCGGCACGTCCCTGACCTCGGCCAAGGGCTGGCCGCAGGAGGCCGCGCTGCGGATGCTGATGAACAACCTCGACCCGGAGGTCGCCGAGCACCCCGACGAGCTGGTCGTGTACGGCGGCTCCGGCCGCGCCGCGCGCAGCTGGGACGCCTTCGACGGCATCGTCCGCTCCCTGAACGGCCTGGAGGGCGACGAGACGCTGCTCGTCCAGTCCGGCAAGCCCGTCGGGATCTTCCGCACGCACGAGTGGGCGCCGCGCGTGCTCATCGCCAACTCCAACCTCGTCCCGCAGTGGGCGGACTGGGAGGAGTTCCGGCGGCTGGAGTCGCTGGGCCTGACGATGTTCGGGCAGATGACGGCCGGCTCGTGGATCTACATCGGCACGCAGGGCATCCTCCAGGGGACGTACGAGACGTTCGCGGCCGTCGCCGCGAAGCGGTTCGGCGGCTCGCTGGCCGGGACGATCACGCTGACGGCCGGGCTGGGCGGGATGGGTGGCGCGCAGCCGCTCGCCGTGACGATGAACGGCGGCGTCGCGATCTGCGTCGAGGTGGACCCGTCCCGGATCGAGCGCCGCGTCGCGCACCGCTACTGCGACCGCCGCGCGGACTCGCTGGACGAGGCGCTGCGGCTGGCCGAGGAGGCCAGGGACCGCCGGGAGCCGCTGTCGATCGCCGTCCTCGGGAACGCGGCGGAGATCGTTCCGGAGCTGCTGCGGCGGGGCGCGCCGATCGACGTCGTCACCGACCAGACCAGCGCGCACGACCCGCTGATGTACCTGCCGCGCGGCGTGCCGTTCGAGGACTGGGCCGCCGAGCGCGGCAAGGACCGCGACGGCTTCATCGCGAAGGCCCGCGAGTCGATGGCCGCGCACGTGGAGGCCATGGTCGGCTTCCAGGACGCGGGCGCGGAGGTCTTCGACTACGGCAACTCGATCCGGGGCGAGGCGCAGCTCGCGGGGTACGACCGGGCGTTCGCGTTCCCGGGGTTCGTGCCGGCGTACATCAGGCCGCTGTTCTGCGAGGGCAAGGGCCCGTTCCGCTGGGCCGCCCTGTCCGGCGACCCGAAGGACATCGCGCGGACGGACCGGGCGATCCTGGAGCTGTTCCCGGACAACGAGCCGCTGGCCCGCTGGATCCGGATGGCGGGGGAGCGGGTGCACTTCCAGGGGCTGCCGTCCCGGATCTGCTGGCTCGGGTACGGCGAGCGCGACAGGGCCGGGGCCGTCTTCAACGACCTGGTGGCGCGCGGCGAGATCAGCGCGCCGCTGGCGCTGGGCCGCGACCACCTCGACACCGGCTCGGTCGCGTCCCCGTACCGCGAGACCGAGGGCATGGCGGACGGCTCGGACGCGATCGCCGACTGGCCGCTGCTGAACGCGATGCTCAACACCGCCTCGGGCGCGACGTGGGTGTCGATCCACCACGGCGGCGGTGTCGGCATCGGCCGGTCCGTCCACGCCGGCCAGGTCTGCGTCGCCGACGGGACCGAGCTGGCCGGGCGCAAGCTGGAGCGCGTCCTGACCAACGACCCCGGCACCGGCGTCATGCGGCACGCCGACGCGGGCTACGAGCGCGCCGCGGAGGTCGCGGCGGAACGGGGCGTGCGGATCCCCATGGCGGAGGCATCGGAGTGAGGGCATGAGCTTCGAGGAGATGTGGGCGGCGCTGCGCCCGGTGGGGCGCGACGCGGAGACGGGCGGCTACCACCGCTTCGCGTGGACGCCGGCGGAGGTGGAGTGCCGGTCGTGGTTCGCGGACGAGGCCCGCCGCCGCGACCTGGAGATCGAGACCGACCCGAACGGCAACCTGTTCGCCTGGTGGTTCCCGCCCGGGAACGGCCGGGGCGACGCGGTCGTGACGGGCAGCCATCTCGACTCGGTGCCGGGCGGCGGCGCGTTCGACGGCCCGCTCGGGATCGTGTCCGCGTTCGCCGCGATCGACCTGCTGCGCGAGCGCGGCGTCCGGCCGTCCCGCCCCATCGGCGTCGCGGCGTTCGCGGAGGAGGAGGGCGCCCGCTTCGGGGTGGCCTGCCTGGGCTCGCGCCTCCTCACCGGGGCGATCGCCCCGTACCGCGCCCGCGGCCTGCGCGACCGCGACGGCCGCACGCTCGCGGACGTGCTGACCGGGCACGGCCTGGACCCGGAGCGGATCGGCCCCGACGAGGGCCTGCTGTCCCGGATCGGCTGCTACGTCGAGCTGCACGTCGAGCAGGGGCGGGCGCTGGACGCGCCGGTCGGGGTGGCGAGCGCGATCGTCCCGCACGGCCGCTGGCGGTTCGACCTGGCGGGGGAGGGCAACCACGCGGGCACCACGCGGCTGAAGGACCGCCGCGACCCCATGCTGCCGTTCGCGCGCCTGGTGCTGGCGGCGCGCGAGGCCGCGGAGCGCAACGGCACGCTCACCACGGTCGGCAGGGTGGAGGTGGCGCCGAACGGGGTGAACGCGGTCCCGTCGGCGGTGACGGCCTGGCTGGACGGCCGCGGGCCCGCCGACGACGCCGTGCGCCGTACCGTGGCGGAGGTCCACGAGGCGGCCCTGCGGGCGGCGCGCGAGCACGGCGTGGGCGTCGAGCTGGCGGAGGAGTCGTACACCGAGGTCGTGGACTTCGACGTGCCGCTCCGCGACCGGCTGGCGGCGGTGCTCGGCGGGGTGCCGGTGCTGCCCACGGGCGCGGGGCACGACGCGGGGATCCTGGCGTCCCGGGTGCCCACGGCCATGCTCTTCGTCCGCAATCCGACCGGGGTGTCGCACGCCCCGGCCGAGCACGCCGACGCCGAGGACTGCCTGGCGGGCGTGGAGGCCCTCACCACGGTGCTCAAAGAGCTGGCAGGCGGGTAAAGAGTCCTATATGCAATGGCATGCCGAGTTTGCCTGGCTCGGTGATGGTGTGGCCGCCGATGTGCTGATCGAGGCCGACGGCGAGCGCTTCACGTCCGTCACCCGTGGCGTCCCGGCCCCGCCGGGCGCGCTCCCCCTGACCGGACTCACCCTCCCCGGTCTCGCCGACGCCCATTCCCACGCCTTCCACCGCGCCCTCCGCGCCCGCGCCCAGGCCGGGTCCGGAACGTTCTGGACGTGGCGCGACCGGATGTACGAGGTCGCCGGCCGCCTCGACCCCGACACGTACCGGGCCCTGGCCCGGGCCGTCTACGCCGAGATGGCCCTCGCGGGCGTCAGCTGCGTGGGCGAGTTCCACTACCTGCACCACCGGCCGGGCGGCGCCCCGTACGGCAACCCCAACGCGATGGGCGAGGCCCTGATCTCCGCGGCCGCCGACGCGGGCATCCGGATCACCCTCCTCGACACCTGCTACCTCGCCGGCGGCATCGAGCAGCCCCTCAAAGGGCCCCAGCTGCGCTTCAACGACGGCAGCGCGGGCAACTGGGCGCGCCGCGTCGACACCCTGTACGAGCAGACCGACAAGGCGGGCCGCCTGCACGCCCGGGTCGGCGCCGCGATCCACTCCGTGCGCGCCGTGCCGCGCGAGCAGATCAGCGCCGTCGCGGGCTGGGCCAGGGACCGCGGCGCGCCGCTGCACGTCCACCTGTCCGAGCAGCCCGCCGAGAACGCGGCGTGCCAGGAGGCGTACGGGATGAGCCCGACCCGCCTGCTGGCCGAGTGCGGCGCGCTGGGCGCCCGTACCGTCGCCGTCCACGCCACCCACCTGTCCGAGGAGGACATCGGCCTGCTCGGGACGACCATGACCGGCGTGTGCATGTGCCCGACCACCGAGCGCGACCTGGCCGACGGCATCGGCCCCGCCCGCGACCTGTCCCGCGCCGGCGCCCCGATCTGCCTGGGCACCGACCAGCACGCGGTGATCGACCTGTTCGAGGAGGCCCGCGCGGTCGAGCTGAACGAGCGGCTGCGCACCCGCGAGCGCGGCCACTGGACGGCCGGCGAGCTGCTGGCCGCCGCCACCTCCAACGGCCACTACGGCCTCGGCTGGCCGGAGGCGGGGCGGCTGGAGCCCGGCGCGTACGCGGATCTGGTGACCGTCGCGCTCGACTCGGTCCGCACGGCGGGCGCGGGGCCGGAACTGGCCGCCGAGACCGCCGTCTTCGCCGCGACGGCCGCCGACGTCCGCACGGTGGTGGTCTCCGGCCGCGAGATCGTCCGGGACGGCCGGCATCTGCTCGTGGCGGACGTGCCGGGCGCCCTGGCCGAGGCCATCGCGGCGGTGGCCGCCGAGGAGGGCTCCTGACAGCCTCACTGCGGGCGGGGGCGGACCCGCCCGGTTGGGGGAGTCCGTCCCGTACGGACCCTTCCGTCCCGGGACGGGGTGGACCGTACCGGGAAAATTCCGGCGCGTGATATCTCCGTTTTCCCGCGCGGGTGGCCCCGGATGTGATTGCTTGCATCGTTGGGAACTCTGGGTTGTGCGGGGATGTGAAGAATGTTGCGGCGTTTGTTGCTGTTTGTGGGGATTCTCGGGGCGGTCCTCGCCCTGAGCGGCCCGGTGCCGGCCATGGCCGCCGGGCCGGCGATGATCATTGATACGGCCGGCGTGCTGCGGACCTCCGAGGTGCGCACCCACGCGGAGGCGCTGCCCATGCCGGTCCGGATCTACACGGCGCGGCAGCCGGCCACCCGGGCGGAGTTCGGGACCTGGGTGTCCGCCCGGCGCACCTCCTCGGACATGCTGGTGATCGGGTTCAACCCGTCGCTCGACTACATGTACTACAGCGCCGGCCCGGCGTCGGGCCTCACCCGGCTGGACATGTCGACGGCCACGAACCGGTTCACCTCGACCGGCCGCACCACGAACGACCTGACGCGCGCCTTCAATTCGATGCTGATCTCGCTGCGCGGCGCCGCGACCCCGTCGTCCTCGCCGACCACGGGGATCCCCACGCCGACGACCACGTACAACGCGCCGGACACCGACGTGGACACCGACGTGAGCACCGGGCGGCGCCGCGGCGGCGGCATCGGCAAGATCATCATCTTCGGGGTGATCGCGCTGATCGTGCTCGCGGTCGGCGGTGTGGCCAAGCTCGCCTCGGGCGGCCGCAAGCCGCCGTCCGGCCCGCCGATGGGGCCGCCCATGGGCGGCCCGCAGCCGCCGATGCCCGGGCAGCAGCCCGGCGCGCCCTACCCGCCGGCGCCCCAGCCGGGCGCCCCGTACCCGCCGCAGCCGCAGCCCCAGCCGCAGCCGGGCGGCGGAGGCTGGCCGCCCCAGCCGCCCGCCCAGCCGCCGGGGCAGGGCTACCCGCCCGCGCCGCCCGCCGGCCCCGGGTACCAGCCCCCGCCCGCGCCGCGACCCGAGTGTCGTGGCGGCGCCGTAGACTCACCCCTGATGTCGAA
>NZ_JBEZWH010000032.1:0-85820 GCF_040703975.1 Spirillospora sp. NPDC029432 | reverse complement strand
CCGTCCCCTCGACCCCTATTGGGGCTCCGCCCCTCGCCCCCGCACAGGGTGTGCGCGCACCCTCCGCTCGTTCCTCGCTCCGGGCACCCGCCCCCCTGGCAGAGGGCTCCGCCCCCCGCACCCCCCGCGAGGGACTCCGTCCCCTCGACCCCTATTGGGGCTCCGCCCCTTGCCCCCTTGGTGGCTGGGGTTTCTGGGTTGGGGTGGTTAGGGTGCGGTCTGTGGATGGAGTGACATTGCGGCGCGGGGATGGGCACGTCGCCGAGATCGTTCTGGATCGGCCCGAGGCCCTGAACGCGCTGTCTACGGCCATGGCGCGGCGGCTGGCGGATGTGGGGGCCGAGGTCGCGGCGGACGCGGGTGTGCGGGCGGTGGTGCTGAGCGCT
The DNA here is from genome assembly GCF_040703975.1 of Spirillospora sp. NPDC029432. Taxonomy (NCBI): domain Bacteria; kingdom Bacillati; phylum Actinomycetota; class Actinomycetes; order Streptosporangiales; family Thermomonosporaceae; genus Spirillospora; species Spirillospora sp. NPDC029432. Next base: position 85,434 of record NZ_JBEZWH010000032.1, on the reverse strand, counting down.
GCGGGCGAGAAGGCCTTCTGCGTGGGCGCCGACCTCAAGGAACGCAACGCGATGACGGACGCCGAGATCCTGGCGCAGCGGCCGGTGTTCCGGGCCGCGTTCGGCGCGATCCTGAACCTGCCGCAGCCCGTGGTGGCGGCGGTGCACGGGTACGCGCTGGGCGGCGGGTGCGAGTTCGCGCTGAGCTGCGATCTGATCGTGGCCGACGAGTCGGCGGTGTTCGGGCTGCCCGAGGTGGGCGTGGGGCTGGTGCCGGGCGGCGGTGGTACGCAGCTGGCGCTGCGGCGGCTTGGCCCTGGCCGGGCGGCCGATCTGGTGTTGACCGGCCGCCGGCTGGGCGTCGACGAGGCGCTGGAGTACGGGCTGGTCGACCGGCGGGTGCCGGCCGGGTCCGTCCGCGAGGAGGCGCTGGCGATCGCGGGGACGATCGCCGGGAACTCTCCCGTCGCCGTCCGCGCCGCCAAGCGCGCCCTGCGGCTCGGGGACGGGGTGGGCCTGGACGCCGGCCTCGACATCGAGGACAACGCCTGGCGCACCGCCGTCCTCTCCCCCGACCGGCGCGAGGGCATCGCCGCGTTCAACGAGAAGCGGAAGCCCGACTGGCCCGGCTAGTGCTCAGCCCGTGTTCTGCAGGCCCGCCGCGACTCCGTTGACGGACAGGAGCAGCAGTTCCTCCAGGTGGGCGCGTTCGGTCTCGTCCTGGACGCCGTCGCGGAGCGCGGCCAGGGCGCGGAGCTGGAGGTGGGAGAGCGCGTCCACGTACGGGTTGCGCAGCTCGACGGCCCTGGAGAGGACCTTGCGGTTCTCCAGCAGGCGGGTGTGGCCGGTGGTCGCCAGGACCAGCGAGCGGGTGCGGTCGTACTCGGCCAGGACGGTCTCGGTGAGCTCCGGGCGGCCGCCCAGCGCCAGGTAGCGCTCGGCGATCGCGCGGTCGGACTTGGCCAGGCTCATCTCGGCGTTGTCCAGCAGGGCGCCGAAGAGCGGCCACGCCTCGTACGCCTCGCGGAGCGCGTCCAGGTCCTCGCCGTCCGCGGAGACGGCGGCCAGGCCGCTGCCCAGGCCGTACCAGCCGGGGAGGTTCACGCGGGTCTGCGTCCAGGCGAACACCCACGGGATGGCGCGCAGGTCCTCCAGGCCCTTGGCCGCCTTGCGGCGGGCGGGGCGGGAGCCGATGCGCAGTTCGGCGATCTCCTCCAGCGGGCTGACCCGGGCGAACCAGGCCGCGAAGCCCTCCGTCTCGATCAGCGAGCGGAACGCGGCGCGGGCGGCGTCGCTGAGCTTGTCGGCCAGCGGCCGGTAGCGGGCGGCGGCGCTGCGGGCCCGGTCCTGGACGGCGTCGGTGGACGCCAGCAGGACGGCGTTCGTCACCTGCTCGACATGGCGGCGGGCGATCTGCGGCCGGCCGTACCTGGCGAAGATGACCTCGCCCTGCTCGGTGACCTTGAACCGGCCCGCGACCGAACCGGGCGCCTGCGCGAGGATCGCGCGGTTGGCGGGACCACCGCCGCGGCCGAGGGAGCCGCCGCGGCCGTGGAACATCGTGAGCTTGACGCCGTTGCGGGCCGCCCAGCCGGTGAGAGCCTCCTGCGTGTCGTACAGGCGGAGGGTCGCGCTGGCGGGGCCGAGCTGCTTGGCGGAGTCGGAGTAGCCGAGCATCACCTCCAGGCGCCGTCCCGTGTCGGCGAGGCGCTTGCGGACGGCCGGGATCGCGAGCATGCCCTCCAGGACCTCGGGGGCGCGCTCAAGGTCCTCGCCGGTCTCGAAGAGCGGGATCACGTCCAGGACGGGCGCCCGGTCACCGAGGGAGGCCGCCAGCTCGTGCACATTGGCGATGTCCTCGGCCGTGCGGGTGAAGGAGATGATGTAGCGGCTGCACGCCCGGACGCCGAAGCGGTTCTGGATCCACGCGACCACGCGGAGGGTCTCCAGGACCTCCTCCGTCATCTCGGAGTACGGGCCGCCCGCGCGGACCTCGGCGAGGGCCTTCTCGTGGATCTCCGAGTGCTGGCGGATCTCCAGCTCGGCCAGGTGGAAGCCGAACGTCTCGACCTGCCAGATCAGGTGCTGGACGCTCCCGTACGCCTGGCGCGGCGCCCCGGCCTCGGCCAGCGACTCCTGGACGAGGCGGAGATCGGCGAGCAGGTCGTCGGGCGAGGCGTAGGCCAGGTCGGCGTCGCGCTCGCGGGTCGCGGCGACGCGGGCCGCGGCGTACAGGAGGAACTGCCGGTGCGGCTCTCCGGGGGAGCGCTTGGCGATGTCGCCGATGCGGGCCGGGTGGGCGGTACGGGCCGCCGCGAGCGCCTCGCGCAGGGCGGGCGAGGGCGGCGTGGTCGCCTCGTACAGGGTCAGCTCGCGGCCGATCCGCCCGCAGGCGGCCTCCAGCGCGCGCAGCACGTGCTCCGCCTGGATCATGACGGCGTCCCGGGTGACCTGCGCGGTCACGTACGGGTTGCCGTCCCGGTCGCCGCCGATCCAGCTGCCGAGCCGGACGTACGGGCGGGCCTGCGGCGGCTTCACGCCGGTGCCCTCGGGGTCGAGCGCGCGGTCCAGGGAGCGGTAGATCTCCGGGACGACCCGGAAGATCGTCTCGTCGAAGGCGGCCATCGCGGTGCGGACCTCGTCCAGCGGGTCCATCTGGGTGTGGCGGCGCAGGGCGGTCCGCCAGAGGAGGTCGATCTCCTCGCGGAGCCGCCGTTCGAGCTCGGCGGCCTCGCTCGCGCCGGGGGCCTCGTTCAGGCTGGTGAGCAGGTCGCTGATCCGCTGGATCGCGGTGACGACGGCGCGGCGGCGGGCCTCGGTCGGGTGGGCGGTGAAGACCGGCCGGAACTCCAGGCCCTCGACCACCTCCGCCAGCCGGCCCGGCCCGGCGGTCCGCCGGATCCGCTCGACGGCGGCGGGCACGGAGCTGGGCACGGTCTCGTCCCGGGTGTCGCGCTCCCGCAGCGTGCGGATGCGGTGGTGCTCCTCGGCCAGGTTGGTCAGATGGAAGTAGACGGTGAACGCCCGCGCCACCTGCCCGGCGCGCTCCAGCGTCCAGCCCTCGACCAGGGACGCGACCTCGCCGCTGTCGATCTCGCCGCGGCGGGCGGCGATGACGGCGTGCCGCAGCCGTTCGACGTCGTCCAGCAACTCCTGGCCGCCGTACTCCACGAGCCCGTCGCCGAGCATGGCGCCGAGCAGCCGTACGTCGCGGCGCAGCGGTTCGGGCATGTCCTGCCGGAGGGTGTCGCGCGTGTTGGTAGCCACGGCCCCAAGGTTATGGGTCCCGCGTAACGGGATCCCGCGCGGAACCGCCGATCAGCGGCCGGTTACCCTGACCGGCATGGCGATGGAAGCTCCTGAACCCGCGGCCGAGATCGACGTCCACACCACCGCGGGCAAGATCGCGGACCTGGAACGGCGCCGGTACGAGGCCGTCCACGCGGCGTCCGCACGCGCGGTGGAAAAGCAGCACGCCAAGGGCAAGATGACCGCCCGCGAGCGGATCGAGGCGCTGCTGGACGACGGCTCGTTCGTCGAATTCGACGAGATGGCCCGGCACCGGTCGACGAACTTCGGCCTGGAGAGGAACCGGCCGTACGGCGACGGTGTGGTGACCGGCTACGGCACGGTCGACGGCCGGCACGTCGCGGTGTTCAGCCAGGACTTCACGATCATGGGCGGCTCGCTCGGCGAGGTCTACGGCGAGAAGATCTGCAAGGTCATGGACCACGCGCTGAAGACCGGCTGCCCGGTGATCGGGATCAACGAGGGCGCCGGCGCGCGGATCCAGGAGGGCGTGGTCGCGCTCGGCCTGTACGCGGAGATCTTCAAGCGGAACGTGCACGCGTCCGGCGTCATCCCGCAGATCTCGCTGATCATGGGGACCACGGCCGGCGGGCACGTGTACTCCCCGGCGCTGACCGACTTCATCGTCATGGTCGACCAGACCTCGCACATGTTCATCACCGGCCCGGACGTGATCAAGACGGTCACCGGCGAGGAGGTCACGTTCGAGGAGCTGGGCGGCGCGAACGCCCACAACTCCCGCTCCGGCGTGGCGCACTACCAGGGCACGGACGAGGAGGACGCGCTCGAGTACGTGAAGGCGCTGGTCTCCTACCTGCCGTCCAACAACCTCGCCGACCCGCCGGTGTTCGACGTCCCGGTGGACCTGGACGAGCTGGACGAGGAGCTCGACTCCCTGATCCCGGACTCGCCGAACCAGCCGTACGACATGCGCACGGTGATCGAGCACGTGCTGGACGACGGCGAGTTCCTGGAGGTCCAGGAGCTGTTCGCGCCCAACATCGTGGTCGGCTTCGGCCGCGTCGAGGGACGCTCGGTCGGCGTGGTGGCCAACCAGCCGATGCAGTTCGCCGGGACGCTCGACATCCACGCCTCGGAGAAGGCCGCGCGGTTCGTGCGGACGTGTGACGCGTTCAACATCCCGGTGCTGACGTTCGTGGACGTGCCCGGCTTCCTGCCTGGCACCGACCAGGAGTGGAACGGCATCATCCGGCGCGGCGCCAAGCTGCTGTACGCCTACGCCGAGGCCACCGTCCCGCTCGTCACCGTGATCACCCGGAAGGCGTACGGCGGCGCGTACGACGTCATGGGCTCCAAGCACCTGGGCGCCGACATCAACCTCGCGTGGCCGACCGCGCAGATCGCGGTGATGGGCGCGCAGGGCGCGGTGAACATCCTGTACCGGCGCGAGCTGGCGGCGTCCGACGACCCGGACACGCGGCGCGCCGAGCTGATCACCGAGTACGAGGACACGCTGGCCAACCCGTACATCGCGGCCGAGCGCGGCTATGTCGACGCGGTGATCAAGCCGTCCGAGACCCGCGGCCAGATCGTCCGCGCGCTGCGCTCGCTGCGCGAGAAGCGGATGACGCTGCCGCCCAAGAAGCACGGCAACATCCCGCTGTGATCCGCGTACGACCCGTGCAGGTGAAGGAGGACGCGTGAGCCAGGAAGGCGCTGCGGGCGGTGACCGGCCGTTCCTGCAGATCGTGCGGGGGGACGCGACGCCCGAGGAGGTCGCCGCGCTGGTGGCGGTGCTGACCGCCCAGGCCCGCGCGGCCGCGGGCGGCGGCGGGCGGGGCGAGCCGGACGTGTCCCGGTGGGCCGACCCGTCCCGGCTGGTCCGCGATCCGGCGGGCGCGGCGGTCCGGCCGCGCGGCCCGCGCGCGTGGCGGGCGAGCGCCCTCCCGCGGTAGCGGGCAACGGCCGGGAGAACGACCGGAGGCCGCCCGGCGCGGGCCCGTCCCAGGACGGGCGCCACGCCGGGCGGTCGCGTTCCGGGGAGGTTCTCCGGCGACGCACGGTCACGCCCGACACCGGGGTCACATACGCCGCGTAACGTGGCGTAACGCACACCAGGCGGGTGTGGCGGGCGGGCGTACGGCGACGCCGAGGGGAGATGTAACCGTGGTTCGCCCCCAGGAACGGGCCCGGCACGAATAAGGTGAAAGGCCATGGCCACCTCGGAGTTCGTCCCTCAGCCCGCGCGATACGCCGTCTTCGTCGACGCGGGGTACCTCTACGCGGCCTCTGGGGCGCTGCTTCTCGGCTGCGGCTCGCGGCGCGAGTACCGCGTCGCCGCGGAGAAGTTGATCAAGGCATTGACCAGCCATGCCGACGACCAGTTGCTCGGTGAGTTGCTGCGGGTCTACTGGTTCGACGCGGCGCCCAAACGGCAGCCGACCGTCGACCAGCGCGTGATCGCCAACCTGCCCCTGGTGAAGCTGCGGCTGGGCAACCTGAACGCCCAGGGCCAGCAGAAGGGCGTGGACGCCCAGTTGCGCGCCGACCTGGAGGCGCTGGCCCGGCACCGCGCGATCACCGACGCGGTGCTGCTGGCGGGCGACGAGGACATGCTGCCCGCCGTGGAGGCCGCGCAGCGGTACGGCGTCCGCGTCCACCTGTGGGGCGTGGAGCCGACCCACGGTTCCAACCAGGCCGAATGGCTGGTCTGGGAGTCCGACACCGTCGAGGTCCTGCCCGCCGACTTCCTTCGCCCGTACTTCACTAAAGCCAAGGTGCTCCCCGTTCCGGCCACCGCGCCCGCCGCGCGCGAGCCCGTCGCCGCCCCCGGCCGCTCGCCCGTACCGTCGCCGTCGCAGGTGTTCGCCGGCCGGACCCCGGCGGTCAAGCCGTCGCACACCGCCGCGGGCGTCCGCGCCGGCGGCGTCCCGGCGGGCACCGGGATCCCCGCCGCCCCGGCCGGGACGGTCGCCGCCCAGGCCAACTCGCACGGCGCCATCACCCACGCGGAGGGCCGGCTCGGCCCCGACCGCGACCACATGCTGGAGATCGGCGAGCATGTCGCGCAGAAGTGGCTGTTCGAGCGCGGCCGCGACAACATCCGCGACCTCCTGCCCGGCCCGATCCTGCCGCCTGTGATCGACAAGGAGCTGCTGATCGAGGCGGAGAAGGAGCTCGGCGGCTCGCTGCGCCCGTACCAGGAGGCCCGCACCTGGCTGCGGGACGGCTTCTGGGAGCGCGTCTACCGCGAGTTCGGCATCGGGATCGGCAAGTCCGGCTGAATCGCGCGTCCGGGACCGCCGCCACCGCGTGTTGTGATGATCCGTGCACGGGGAGTGCGCGAGCCGGTACAGTCCCGCCGTGATGGGGGCATCTCGTGGACCGCGCCGCCGCCGGGTTCCGGCGGCGCTCGCCGCTGCGGCGCTGGCGGCGGCCGCGTGCGAGTCGCCGGTGCCGTTCCACCGGCCCGGTGAGGGCGCCCCGGACGCCCCGGTGATCGCCGTCGGCGGCGCCGCGCCCGGCACGCTCGACCCCGCGGCGACCCCTTCCCCGGGCGCGCCGCGCTCCGCGACCGCGTCCGGCGCCGCCACCAACGTGTACGCGGCGACCGGCCCCGGCATGCTCGCCCCCGGCGCCGCCGCGCTCCCGCCCCGCGTGTACGTGCCGAACGCCGCCACCGGCACCGTGGACGTCCTCGACCAGACCACCGCGCGGCTGCTCGGCCGGGTCCGCACCGGCGGCGCGCCGTCCCTGGTCGTCCCCGCCTGGAACCTGCGGCGCCTCTGGGTGTACGACCTGGCCAACGGGTCCGCCGCGACGCTCTCGCCGCGCTCGGCACGGCCCGGCGGGACGCTGCGGATCCTCCGCCCCGGCCCGCCGTACTTCGCCCCGGACGGCCGCGAGGCGTACGTCCTGGCGGGCCGGCACGCCCGGCTCGACGTCCGGCACCCGCACACCATGGAGCCCCAGGCGAGCCTGCGCCTCCCCTGCGCGGGCGCCGCGAGCGCCGACTACTCCGCCGACGCCGCGTCCCTGGTGGCGTCCTGCCCCGCCGCCGGCCGGCTGGTCCGGGTCGCCCCGGCCCGCCGCGCCGTCACCGCGACGGTACGGCTGCCCGCCGGCTCACGGCCCGGCGACGTGCGGCTGCTGCCGGACGGCTCGGCGTTCCTGGTCGCGGACTCCGCCAAGGGCGGCCTGTGGCGGATCGACGCCACCACCCTCCGCCCGGCCGGCTTCATCCGTACCGGGCCGGGCGCGCGCGGCCTCGTCCTCGGCCGCCGCGCCGCCCGCGTGTACGTCGCCGGCACCGACGGGACGGTCTCGGCAGTCGACCTCGCCACCCACCGCGCCACCCGGCTCTGGCGCACGCCGAGCGGGCACGCCCCGCTCCCCGGCGGCGTCTCCGCGGACGGCGCCACGCTCTGGCTGTCGGACCCGGCCGCCCGCACGGTGCACGCCGTGTCGACCCGCACGGGCCGCACCCTCCACACCATCACCGTCGGCGGCCACCCCGGCCCCCCACTCGTGTACCCCCAACCGGCCCGCCACTCCCTAGGCGGCCCAGGCCTCTACCGCTGACCCACCGACCACCGGTCATCAACGGCTGACGCGCCGACGGGCGGCCATCCACCGCTGACCGGCCGGCCGGCGGCCTTCAACCGCTGACTCGCTGACCGGCGGCCTTCTACCGCTGGCGTGCCGGCCGGCGGTCATCTACCGCTGACTGGCTGACCGGCGGCCGTCGGTGCGACTGTCGGGCCGCTCGCAAGGCGCTTCGTCCGTCAGGGCGGCGGCGCGGCGGCTCGCTAGCGGGCGACGGCGTGGCGCCATTGGGGGACTAGTTCCTCCACTAGCGCCTCGGTCTCGGGCTGGAGTTGGTCGAGCATGGGGTCGCGGCCTATGCGGTTGCGCAGTTCGTCCACGACGACCCTTACCTGCGCCTCGTCGCCCGCGGCGTGGGTCGCGCGGAGCAGGTCGCGCCACAGGCCCTCGTCTTCGGGGGCCAGGCGCAGGCCGGCGCGGGCGGCGCTGATCGCGCCGCGGATGTCGCCCTCGTCGAGGCGCAGCACGACCAGGCGGTGCGCCACGTCGATGACGCGGGCGGTGGCCTCGTACTCCAGGTCGTCGGTCACCAGCCAGCCGTACCGGCCGCGAGGGCGGCCCGCCAGCACCGGGCCGCGCACCAGGTCGAGCGCGTACGCCATGTACGCCGTCTCCGACGCGGGCTCGGCCGCCGATCTCCAGACGAGCCAGCGGAACACCGCCCAGTCGACGCGGACCTCCGAGCCCAGCTTGATGCGGCCCCGGTCGTCGTAGTACAGGTTGGGGCGGCCGCGCGCGTCGCGGCCCAGCCAGTCCGACACGCGCGCCACGCAGGCGTCCCGCACCCCGGCGGTGACGCCGCGCGGCCAGACGGCGCCGCCGAGCACGGTCGGATGGACGCCGCCCGGATGCGTCGCCAGGTAGACCAGGACCTCCGTGCACAGCGCGCGGCGGCTCTCGTCCATCGGGCCCGGCGCGTCCACCTCGATCGGGCCCAGCAGCCGGATGTCGACCGACGACCGCTGCGCGCCAGGCCCGCCCTCCGACAGCGGGCCGTCGCCCGGCTCGGGCAGCGGCACCGACTCCGTGCGGGACGCGGTGTGGAACAGGTCGGCGATCGCCCGGTAGTGCTCCTCCGGGACGAGCTGCGCGACCACCTCGAAGCCGAGCACGCCCGCCTGGAGCCGCCCGTCCTCGTCCACCTCCCACGTCCAGGTGGCGCCCTGCACCTCGCCGGGGACCAGATGGCCGGCCGCCATCCGGGTGCCGGTACGGGCAAGCGCGACCAGCCGGTCGGCCTCCCGTTCGGACGGCTCGTCCGCCATGATCAGGTAGTGCGGCATCCACGCCTCGCCGAACACCCCGCGGCTGCGTCCGGTGAGCACCGAGTCCACGCCGGACGCGGCGAGCGCCTGCCGCACCTCCTCGCCGCGCCCCTCCAGCTCGGGCAGCGCGTCCGCGAGCGTCGGCACGGTGCGGATCCGGTCGGGCGCGATCTCGGCGAGGTTCTCGCCCAGTTCCCCGCCGAACCCGACCAGCGTGATCCGCATGTGGTCGGACCAGCGGTTGGTGGCCAGCTCCAGCGCGATCGCGGCCAGCACGTCGCGCCGGGTGTCCGCGGGCCCGCGCAGCGCGATCAGGCCGTGCGCGGCCTCCAGGTCGACCAGGATCCGGCCCCCGGGCCCGTTCGCGGAGGCGCTCGTGCCGATCGAGACCAGCCCCGGGTACGGGGCCAGGACCTCGCTCAGGTCGGCGGCCTCCAGCGCGGGCAGCGCGTCGGCGTGCAGCCGCCACACCTGCCCCTCGTCGTGACTCTGCCAGGGCGCGGGCGGGTTGCGGTCGGCGGGCGCGATCCACAGGTCGAGGCCGCCGGTGCCGAGATGGACGCCGTACACCGTGGGCAGCGCCCGGCCGCCCGCCGCCATCGACTTCGACAGGTGCCGCAGGCCGAGGTCGAGCAGCCGTGCGCCGTCGTCGTCGGCACCGATCCGCAGCGCCCGCTCGGCCGTCGCGGCCGCGCCCTCCGGACGCGGGATCATGTGCCCGAACGCGCGGTTCCACATCTGCTCGCGGCGCCGCCGGCCGAGCGCGCTCAGCACGCCCGCCGCGAGCAGCGACGCCGCCGCCAGCCCCTCCGACCATTCGAGGTCGAACGGCAGCGGCGCCTCGTCCGCCTGCGCCCGGTCGCTTCCCGGAACGCTCGCGCTCCCCGCGTCCCCGCCCAGCTCCCGGCCGGGCGCCTGCGGCTGCGGCTTCGCCTCCGGTTCCTTCTCGGGCTGCTTCGCGGGCTGTTCGGGCTGCTTCTCGGGCGGAGGGACGTTCGCGCCCGGAATCTGCGCGCCGGGCTGCTCCGTCCCCTGCCCCGTCTCGGGTACGGGCTCCGGCTCCGGTACGGGTTCCGGCTCGGGCTCCGGTCGCGGCTCGGGCGCGGACCGCTCCGGCTGCGGCTCGGGTTCCGGCCGCGGCGGCTCGGGCTTCTCGTCCGGTACGGCGCGGCCGTGCCGGAAGTAGTCGTTCAGGTCCTCGACCGGGACGACCTGCGCGTGCTTGGCGTCGGACGGCATCTCCAGGATCCAGCCCGGCCGGATCAGCGACGCGATGCTCAGCCGGCTGCCGTCCGGCTGGATGTGGCCCTTGTTGAGCGCGAAGATCTCCTTGTACCGGCGGCCCTCGCCCAGGCACTTGTCGGCGATCTCCCACAGGCTCTCGTGGTGCCGGCCCTGGGGCGGGTTCACCCGGTAGATCTTGGTGGTCTCGGCCTTCTCCATCGGCTGCGCGGCCGGCGCCTGCGCGGGCGCCGCCTGCTGCTGGACGGGCTGCTGTTGCGGCGGCGCGGCGGCCAGCGGCCGGAACTCCTGCGATTGCGTCTGCGCGGGCCGCTGGTACAGCTCGCGCCCGGAGAACGCGGGCATGATCGTCGTGGTGGCGGTGAACAGCAGCAGTGCCGCGACCACCAGCCGGTGCACCAGCGACTGCGTCCCGCCCGCCAGCGGCACCCGCGCCGGGACGCCGACGCCGCGGATCCCCGCGTACACCTCGACGACCGCGCACAGCGCCAGCTGGAGCCACGCCAGCCAGACCAGCGCGACCAGGATCGGGATCAGCATCCCGTCGCCGACCGGCTGCGTGAGGTCCGACAGCTCCGGTACGCGGTCGGGGATCGGGGACCCGAAGAACGTCAGCAGCGCGAACGGCACGCCCACCAGCAGCGCCGCCAGCGCCAGCAGCGCCCCCAGCCCGGTGAGCACGTCCATCGGGGTGCGCCGTGCCCGTACCCGCACGGGCTCGGGCGCGCCGTACCCCAGGCGCCGCCCGGAGGCGTCCCGGACGCTCTCGGGCCGCCTGCCGCCTGCATGCCGTGGTGTCGTCATCGGATACCTACTGATCTCCGTCGGTCACCGGTTGGGCGGACGCCGTCGAGGTCATCGTAAACTCGCCCAGCCCCGGCACGATGCCCAGCAGCTGGGCGCGCACGGTGAGCTGCACGGTCACGTCCACCTGCTCCTCGTCGGCCGCGCAGCGGGACGCGGTGATGTCCTCGCCGTAGTCGGCCAGCAGGTCGCAGGCCGCGGCCCTGGCCCGGTCCGGGGCGATGACCGGCTCCCCGGTACGGCGCAGCTCGGCCGTGTCGATCTCGTTCGCGCCCGCGCGGGCGGCCTGCTCGGCCATGTCCGCCGCGCGCTGCCGGGCGTGGATCGCCAGGCCGCCGTCCACCAGCAGCCCGGCCAGCAGGAACACCGCGGGCGTGAACAGGACGACGTACATCGCGATCGTCCCGCGGTCCCCGTCGTGGCGGCGCCTCATCCCGCGTCCCCGCCCCGGTAGGTGAACGTGTCGATCGGCGCCAGCGCGCGGCCGCTCAGCGACTTGCTGCCCGGCAGCCCGATGAACGACAGGTCGGCCAGGTCCACGTCGCACGTGATCGTCACGGCGACCCGGCCGCCCGGCCCCCACCGGCTGGTGTCGGTGACCACGGTCGGGCCGCTCGCGCACCAGTCGTGCCCGTTCAGGTTCGCGGTCGCCGCCTCCTGCGCCAGTTGCTCCGCGCCGCCGGCGCTGCGGGCGATGGACGCGGCGCGGACGGCGTCGCGCGCGGCGCCGTCCACCTGGCTCTGCGCGTCCACCATCCGGCCGCCCGCCGCCAGCAGCATCAGGAAGATGACGAAGAGCGGCGTGACCAGCACCATCTCCATGGACATGGACCCGCGCTCGCCGGAGTCCGGGCGCGCGTTCACCGGGCGCCTCCCTCGCAGGCGACGCCCTCGCCGACGTCGGGGCGGAAGCATTCGATGGGGCCCTGGGAGCGCTGCTCGACGCGGAACGTCATGAACGGGATGACGCGCACGGCCTCGCCGCTCACCTCGACCCAGCGCTGGTCGCCGGCCTCGCCGGTGCGCACGTCCAGCCCGGTGAGCAGATTGCGGCCGATCTTGCGGACGTCGCCGGCGGCCTTCTCCTGAGCGGCGCCCTCCCAGCCGCCGCCGACCGGTGCCGTACGGGCCACCCGGGCGCCGGACTGCGCGGCCGCCAGCGCGACATGGCGGGCGTGGTAGACCATCGCGAACTGGACGACGGCCAGCATCACCAGGATCAGGATCGGCGTCAGCAGCGCCCACTCCATCGAGGACGCCCCGCCGTCGCGGCGGGACACGGGCGGGCGGACCACGGGCGCTACTCCGTCCGGATGCTGTTGGCCTTGTTGACGATCAGGTTGCGGATCGTCGCGCCGATGGTGATCGCGATGACCGCCAGGATCGCGGTGATGATCGCCCATTCGATCGCCGAGGCCCCCCTGGTGCGGTCGGTCTCGTTCCGGAGCCGGTCGATCCGGCTGCCGAGCAGGGCCCGCAGGTACACGACGGCCGGGTCGTTCCATGGATTCAACGGACCCATCAATCCTCCTTCGAGGGATCGGTGTCATTCACGCCGCCATCACTCTCATGAGGGCGGGGTAGGCGAGGAAGACGAGGAACGCGGCGCAGAGCAGGAGCTGGGCGACGAGCATCGACTGGGAGCGTTCGCCGGCCTTGCCCTCCAGCTCCGACAGCTCGCGGCTGCGCATGGACGCGGCGCGGGCGGACAGCGACTTGCGGATCTGGGCGCCGTCGTCGGCGACCAGCGACAGCGCGCCGGCCATGTCGCGCAGCTCGGCGATGTCGAGCTCGTCGCCGAGGCCGCCGAGCGCCTGCCACGGCGTCTGGCCGGTGATGCGGGCGTTGGCGAGCGCGTCCCGGATGCGGTGCATGGCCCAGCCCTCACCGACGCCGGCCGCGGTCATCAGCGCCTCGGGGACGCCGCGGCCGCCGGCGAGGTTCATCGAGACCAGGTCGAGGAACGCGCCGACGACGTGCCGGAAGTCCTGCCGCCGGCCGGCCGCCTCCTGCCGCAGCTGCATGTCGGGGAAGAAGAAGAACAGCACGGCGAAGAACACGCAGATCCACGCCGGGATCTGGAACGAGGCGCCGAGGCCGAGCAGCGCGAAGTACGCCACCACGACCGGGATGAACAGCAGCGCCGCGGCGGGCAGCAGGAACTTGGTGGCGAGGAAGCCCTCCAGCGACCGCTCGGTGATCGCGAGGTCGGCGCGGTACGAGCGCAGCCGCCAGCCGCGCGCCTCGCAGTAGCGGACCAGCTCCTTGCCGACGCGGGAGCGGAGCGTGCCGACCTTGTCGAGCGTCGGCGAGACGCGGCCGGCCCGCGCGTCCTCCAGGTCGCGGCGGCGGGCGGCGTCGAACGCGGCGAGCCGCGCGGTCAGCCCGGGACGCGACGGGAACAGCGCGCGGAACAGCAGGTAGAGGCCGGCGCCCACGAAGGCGCCCGCCAGCAGCGGACCCGTCACGCCGAACCACCCCGATCCGAAAGCGCGGCCCCGTCATGGTCACACGCGCACGTCACGGCGCACCACCCCCGCCGCCCGCGTCCGCCGCGTGCCGCCCGCGCAGCCCTCCGGCCTTCGACTGCCACCCGGCGACCGTGCTGGGCACCTCGCCCGGGACGCCGGGACGGTCCGCGCGGGTGAGGAAGCGGCTCGGCATCTCGTACTTCGCCAGCCGCCGCAGCCACACGAAGCCCGCCCCGTACAGCGCGATGACCAGGCACAGGACGAGCTGGCCGAGGAAGTCGTCGTACGGCTCCACGTAGGAGTGGTTGAAGACGGCCAGCCCGATCGCCGTGCCGACCGAGACGCCGACGACGATGCGGACGCTGCGGCGGGTGGCGCGCCGGTCGGCCTCGACGCGGCGGCGCATGTCGAGTTCGGCGCGGGCGGATCCGGCGAGCGCGCCGAGCATGTCGCGCAGGCCGGGGCCGCGCAGCTTGGCGTTCAGGATCAGCGCGGCGACGACCAGGTCGGCGGACGGGTCGTCGAGGTCGTCGGCGAAGCGGCGCAGCGCCTCGGGCATCGGCACGCGCGTGTGGAGCCGGTCGACGAGCGTCCGCAGCGGCTGCTGGAGCACGGGCGCGGACGCGCGCAGCGACGCGGGGATCGCCTGCTCCAGGCCGACGGCGCCGGCGATCGTGTCGCGCAGCGACTCGGTCCAGGCGGCGAGGGCCTCCAGCCGCGCGATGCTGCGGCGCTCCTCGGCCGCGCCGCCGGCCAGGCCGTTCCAGGCGAGGACGAGCACGCCGGTGCCGGCGGCGGCGATCGGCCAGCGGGTGACGACCAGTACCGCGATGCCGACGATGACGGCGAGCGCGGTGCGGGTGCTGAGCGTCCTGACGAGGTCCTCGCGGCTGCGGAGCCGGGCCTGGCCGCCGCCGGGCCGCGCGGGCAGCCCGCGGATCGCCAGGACGAGCACCAGCAGGCCGCCGCCGGCCAGGCCGCCGGCGAGGACGGCGAGCATCATGTCGGGCGCGTACACCGGCTACCAGCCCCCCGCCGCGACGGGGTCGTACCCGAACTCGGCCAGCTCGTCGGCGCAGGAGATCGGCGCGGCGGGCACCGCGGTGCCGTCCGGGCCGAGCGCGAACACCTCCGACGACAGCACCCGGTTGTCGACGCCGGTCACCTCGCGGACGCTGGCCACGAACCGGCGCAGCCGGCCGCCGCGCGCGTACTCGTTGCGCTTCTCGATGAACACGACGAAGTCGATCGCGCCCGCGATGAGCATGTGCGTCGCCTCGACCGGGAGCCGCTCCTCGGACTGGATCGCGTACGTCGCGATGCGGTTGAAGACCTCCATCGAGGAGTTGGCGTGGATGGTCGACAGCGAGCCGTCGTTGCCCTGCGTCATCGCGTTCAGCATCGTGACGATCTCGTCGCCGAGGACCTCGCCGACGATGACGCGGGACGGGTTCATGCGCAGCGAGCGGCGGACGAGCTCGGCCATCGAGATCGCGCCCTGGCCCTCGGAGTTGGGCAGCCGCTGCTCGAACGCGACGCAGTTCGGGTGCAGCTCGGGGAACGCGTCCAGGCCCAGCTCCAGCGCCCGCTCGACGGTGATCAGCCGCTCGTGCGCGGGGATCTCGTTGGCGACGGCGCGCAGCAGCGTGGTCTTCCCGGCGTTGGTCGCCCCGGCGATCATGATGTTCTTGCGGGCGTGCACGGCGGCCCGGAAGAACGCCCCGATCTCCGGGCTGAACGTGCCGTTGCCGACCAGGTCGGACAGGAACACCTTGCCCATGCGGGCGCGGCGGATCGACAGCGCGGGCCGCAGCGTCACGTCCATCACCGCCGACAGCCGGGAGCCGTCGGGCAGCCGCAGGTCGAGCTGCGGGTTCGCGGAGTCGAACGGGCGCGACGACAGCCCGCTGTAGGCGGCGAGGATCTGGATCAGCTCGACCAGCTCCTCGTCGCTCTCGGCGACCGGCTCGCCCATGACCTCGCGGCCGTCGGCGTACCCGATGAAGACCCGGTCGCAGCCGTTGACGTCGATGTTCTCGATCTCGGGGTCCTCCAGCAGCGGCTGGAGCCGGCCCACCCCGAACAGCGCCGCGTGCACGCCCGCGGCCAGCGCCTCCTCCTCCTCGGCGTTCGGCGGGCGGCGGCCGGAGGTGATCTCGCCGCGCGCGTACTCCTCCAGGACCTGGCCGATCAGGGCGCGCGCGAACTGCCGCTCGTCCTCCCCCGACATCGGGGGCAGCCCGTTGGCGGCGTCGAGCCGGCGCTGCTGCGCGAGCCGGTCGCCGACCTCCTGGCGCAGCCGCTTGACGAGCCCGTGATCCACCTACCGGCCCCCTTCCTGGTACTGCGGCGCGGGCGGCCGGACCGCCTCGTCCCGCGCGTGCGCGCCCTGCGTGTACGGGTCCTGCGCGTGCGCGCCCTGCGCGGGCGGGTCCTGCGTGTACGGGCCTTGTGTGTACGGGCCTTGCGTGTACGGGCCCTGCGTGTACGGGTCCTGGGCGTGGCCGGCCTGCGGGGGTACGGGCGCGGCGGTGCCGAGGCGGCCCACGAGCGTGCCCGCGACCTCGCGCGCGGAACGGATCAGCAGCGACCGGTCGAGCCGCCCGCCCCAGCGTCCCGACAGCATCTCCGCGCCCTTGGGGTCGAGCGCGAGCCCGCCGAGCACGGTGACCTGCGGCGGCGCGGGTCCGGGGTCGGCGGCCGGCACGGTCCCGTCCGGCGCGCGCAGCCGGTGCTGGGCGCCGGCGACGATCCGGTCGACCTCGGCGATCGAGGCGCGGAAGTCGCGCGGGTCGGCGAGCACGACGACGCCGATGGGCGGGCCGCCGCGCAGCTCGGCGGCCAGCGCCGCGACGCGCTCGCGCAGGTGCGCGACCTGCTCCAGGGTGGCGCGGGTGAACAGCACGACCATGTCGGCCTCGCGCATGAGGTCGTACAGCGGGGTGCCGGCGCCGAGCCGCCCGCAGTCGGCGAGCACGTCCACCGGCGCGAGCCCGGCGAACGCCCGGCCCAGCGGCCCCCACAGCCACGTCATGCCGCGCGCCTGCTCGGCGCTGGTGATGCCGACGAGGACGTCGAGGCCGCCGACGAGCCGCTGGCAGTGCTCGGCGATCTGGTCGGGGCGCAGCCCGCGGCGCGCGGTGGCGGCGAGGCTGAGCAGCCCGCGGGACGGGTTGAGCATGCCGCCGTCCTGGCCCCGCCCGCCGCGCGCCGCGTCCTCGGCGGCGGCCGGGAGCCGGTAGACGAGGTCGCCGCCCGCCTGGTCGCATTCGGCGACGAGGACGGGGCGGGGCCAGACGGCGCCCAGGGCGACGGCGGCCGTCGTGACGCCCGGCGCCCCCTTGTCGGCCGCGAGCGCGATGAGTGCCACGGTCAGTTACCGCCAGTGCCGTTCGAGGGCGGGGAGCCGTTCTGGCCGGGCGTCTGGCCCGGCGTCTGGCCGTTCTGCCCGTTCTGGCCGGGCGTCTGGCCGCCGGTGGGCGGCGGGCTCTGGGACGCGCCGGTCTCGGGGTCGCCGCCGCCGGTGTCGGCCGGGGGCGGCGGCTGCGCGCCGCCGCCGCTCACCTTGGTGCCCTCGGGGATCAGCGCGATCGCGATCGATCCGGCGGAGGCGGCCTGGGTGACCTGCGCGGCCTCGCCGGGCGGCACGGCCACGTCCACGCTCGTCTGGTCGCCGCGCAGCCGCTGCCGGTCGCCGCCCGCCGACACGCCGATCACGATGGCGTCGGCCGACAGGACGGTGCCCGCGCGCGGGCCGCCGCCGTTGCCGCCGCCGACCGCGTACAGGCTGACGCGCTTGCCGGTCTCCAGCCCCTGGGACGGGAACTGGCCGGGCTTGAGCGCCAGGCCGACCACGACGCGCCCCTTGGCGGCGTCGTCGGCGGCGCTGACCATGCCGTTGGTGAGCAGCGCGCCGCGCACGAGCGGGACGGCGGCGTACGCGCGCGCGACCCGTTCGCGCTCGGTCCAGTTGATGTAGTAGGCGGTGCCGGTGTCGCTGACCTGGACCTCTTCGAGGGCGTTGAGCGGGATGCGCTGCCCGGCCGCGACCGGCTGCGCGATCCGGATCGCCGAGACCCGCTGCCCGCTGGCCATCACCAGGTAGGCGCTGGTCAGCGCGCCGCCGAGGATGAGCAGCACGGCGAGGGCGGCGAGGGCGGGCTTGCGCTCGCGCGGCGCGGCCGGCAGCCGCTGGCCGCCGGAGGCGCCGAGCCCCGAGCGTCCCAGGCCCTGCCCGTGCTTGCCCTGCTGGTCGGCGCCGCCCGCCGGAGTGGTCGCGACTCCGCCCGTGACGGCCGGCTGGTTGGACTTCATCGCACTGCCCACGCGCTCCTTCCCCGCCCCGCGCGGCTCGCCACCCGCGAGATCCCCGCATCCACCG
Source organism: Spirillospora sp. NPDC029432 (assembly GCF_040703975.1). Classification (NCBI taxonomy): domain Bacteria; kingdom Bacillati; phylum Actinomycetota; class Actinomycetes; order Streptosporangiales; family Thermomonosporaceae; genus Spirillospora; species Spirillospora sp. NPDC029432. The sequence goes on along the minus strand of NZ_JBEZWH010000032.1, from coordinate 67,417 downwards.
GGCGATCCATGCTCGCGGTGCGGGCGATGCCGCGTCAATGGATTCCGAAAGGTGAAGCACGCCCGTAACGTGATGTATCCCGATGACCTGCCGGGACGGCGGCCACTTCCGTTCTTACGGGCAGTCACAGGAACCACTGACTACTCCGGAGTCTCACCTCTGGTTCAGATTCATATATCGCGTTGGTGAGGCGGGGGCCGCCGTTCGGAACGAGCGTGGAACGGGCGTGGAACGACCGGCCCGGGTGCGCGCCATCCGCCCGCCCCGGCGCGTTCCGGATTATTAAGCTGGCCCGGACGGCTGCGATGGAGGGCTCGAATGCGGATCTCGTTCACGGCGCTGACGGGCCGGGGGCCCCGGGACGTCGTGATCGACGTCGATGACGAGATGACCGTCGACGGCGTCGCCCGGTCGCTTTCCACCGTTCTAGACGGACCCGGCGGACACGACGGACCCGATGGACTCGGCGGAAAGGCGCAGGCCGGCCGTTCCGAGCCGCTGCGGCCGCGCTTCACGAAGGCGGCGCTGCCCGTGATGGCGGCCGCCGCGACCCGGCCGGTGGAGCGCCGCGAGCCGCACGCGCTGTGGATGGACGGGCGGATGCTCGACCCGCAGGCCCGCGCCGTGCGCGAGCTCCGGGACGGCGCGGTCGTGGCCGTCGAGCAGCGCGCCGCCGCCGCGACCGTCCTGGCCGAGCCGTCCGGGCTGATGGAGGTCCGGGTCGTGACCGGCCCGGCCGCCGGGTCGGTGCACCGGCTCGGGCTCGGCGCGAGCACGCTCGGCTCCGGGAACGACGTGGACGTCTCGATCCCCGACCCGGCCGTCCCGGCCCGCGCGCTGCGCGTCACGGTCGGCCGCGGCACGGTCGAGGTCGAGGGCGCCGCCGGGGCGCTGCTGGACGGGGAGCCGCTGGCCGGTACGGCCGTGTGGCCCGCCGGCGGCATGCTCGCCGTCGGCTCCAGCATCCTGACGATCGCGCCGAGCGCCGCCCCCGACACCCACCTGGAGCCGCTCCCCGACGGCGGTCTCGCGTTCAACCGGCCGCCGCGCCTGAACCCCGCCGGGCGCGGCCGCCGCCTGGAGGTGCCCAAGCGTCCGGAACGGAACCCGCGCGAACGGCTCCGGCTCTTCGGCGCGCTGCTGTTCTCCGCCTTCGGGCTGGTGATGGCGTTCGCGCTCGGGCAGTGGTGGTGGGCGCTGTTCGCGCTGGCGTGGCCGCTGATGACGCTCGGCGAGTGGATCGGCGACCGGATGCACGGGCGCAAGTCGTACAAGAAGGCGCTGAAGGAGTACCAGAGCAGGGCGGCGGAGTTCGGCGGCGCGCTCGACCGGCTGCGCCGCGAGGACCAGGCCGAGCGGCGCGCGGCCCATCCCGACCCGGCCGAGGTGCTGCTCACCGCGACGGGCCCGCGCCGCCGCCTCTGGGAGCGGCGCGCCACCGACCCCGACGCCCTGCACCTGCGGCTGGGCGTGGCCGACCTGCCCGCGCGCATCGAGCTGGCCGGGGGCGCCGGGACGGCGGGGAGCGGCGTGCCGGACCCCGAGCTGGGCGACGTCCGGGTCCCGACGGCCCATCTCGTGCCGGTCGCGCTGCCGCTGCCCGAGCTGGGCGTCGTCGGGCTCACCGGGCCGCGCCCCGCGTCGCGCGCGCTCGCCCGCTGGATGGTCGCGCAGGCCGCCGTGCTGCACAGCCCCCGCGACCTCGCGATCGTCGTGCTGAGCGCCGACCAGGGCGCCGGGGACGAGTGGAACTGGGTGCGCTGGCTGCCGCACAGCACGCCGCGCGAGGGCGAGGAGTGCACCGCGCTGGTGGGGACGGACCCCGAGTCGGTCGCGCACCGCGTCACCGAGCTGGCGATCCGCGTCACCGAACGGCGCCGCGCCGCGCAGGCGTCCGCGAGCTTCTTCGGTACGGACGGGCAGGCGAAGGCGGCCGAGGCGGTCCCGTACAACATCCTCATCGTGCTGGACGGCGCGCGCGCCCTGCGCCGCGTGCCCGGGATGCCGATGCTGCTCTCGCGCGGCCCCGAGTACGGGCTGTACGCCATCTGCGTCGACGACGAGGAACGCCTGCTGCCCGAGGAGTGCACGGCCGTCGCCGCCTGGGACCCCGACGGTCCCGAGACGGTACGGCTGCGCGGCCAGGGACTCGACGTCCTCGGCCCCATCCTGGCGGACCAGGTGTCGCCCTCCTGGACGGACCGCGTGGCGCGTTCGCTCGCCCCCGTACGGGACGTGTCGCGCGAGGACGCCGAGGAGGCGATCCCGACCGACGTCAGGCTCCTGGACCTGCTCGGCATGCCCGACCCCAAGGCCGAGCACGTCCTGGCGTCCTGGGCGCGTACCGGCGGACGCACCACCCGCGTCCCCATCGGCCTCGGCACGGACGGCGTCCACGAGGTGGACCTGAGCCGGGACGGGCCGCACGGCCTGATCGCGGGGACGACCGGCGCCGGCAAGTCCGAGCTGCTGCAGACGCTCATCGCGTCCCTCGCCGTGGCCAACCGGCCGGACGAGATGACGTTCGTGCTCATCGACTACAAGGGCGGCGCCGCGTTCAAGGACTGCGCCGAGCTGCCGCACACCGTCGGCATGGTGACGGACCTGGACGGCCACGCCACCGAGCGCGCCCTGGAGTCCCTCGCGGCCGAGCTGCGCCGCCGCGAGGAGATGCTCCTCGAAGCGGACGCCAAGGACATCGACGACTACAACGACCTGCGCGCGTCCGCCGCGGGGTCCGCCGAGGAGTCCGCCGCGGGGTCCGGCCTCGCCCCCATGCCGCGGCTCGTGCTGGTCATCGACGAGTTCGCGGCGATGGTCGCCGAGCTGCCCGGCTTCGTCGCCGGGCTGGTCGACATCGGCCGCCGCGGCCGCTCCCTCGGCGTCCATCTGATCCTGGCGACCCAGCGCCCCGCCGGGGTCGTGACCGCCGACATCCGCGCCAACACCAACCTGCGCGTCGCGCTCCGCGTCACCGACCCGGACGAGTCCGCCGACGTGCTGGACGCGCCCGACGCGGCCCACATCTCCAAGTCGGCGCCCGGCCGCTGCTACGTCCGCTCCGGAGCCGCCGAGCTGCACGCCGTCCAGTCGGCGCGGATCGGCGGGCGCCGTCCCGGGTCGCGCGCCGACAGCCGCGCGACCGTCCTGCCCGTGCCGTGGCAGGGCCTCGGACGCCCGCTGCCCGCCCCGCGCGAGCCGGCCGACGACGCCGGCACGATGGTGACCGACCTGGCCGTCCTCGTGCAGGCGGTCGGCGAGGCGGCGCGCCGCTCCGGCATCCCGCGCCGGCCGTCCCCGTGGCTGACGCCGCTGCCGGACCAGGTCAGGCTCAAGCCGCGCACGGCCGCCGGCGGCTCGGTCGTGGACGTCCCGCCGATCCCGTTCGGCATCACCGACCTGCCGGCCGTGCAGTCGCGCGAAGCGCTCACCCTGGACCTCGCCGGCGGGGGGCATCTCTACCTGGCCGGTTCGGCGCAGTCGGGCCGTTCCACGGCCCTGCGCACCATCGCGGGGTCCCTGGCGGGCGGCTGCTCGCCCTATGACGTGCACCTGTACGCGATCGACTGCGGCGCCAACGCGCTCCTGCCGCTGGTCTCGCTCCCCCACTGCGGCGCCGTGGTGAGCCGCGACCAGCTCGACCGCTGCGAGCGCCTCCTCACGGCCCTCGCCACCGAGGTGGCCCGCCGCCAGCAGCTCCTCGCCGAGGCGGGCTTCGCCTCCCTGACGGAGCAGCGCGCCGCCGTGGCGGCGACCGACCGCCTCCCCTGGATGGTCCTCCTGCTCGACCGCTGGGAGGGCTTCCTCGCCGCGTTCGAGAACTACGACTACGGCCGCCTGGTGGACGCCGCCCTGCGCCTCCTGCGCGAGGGCGCCGCCGTCGGGCTGCGCGCCGTCTTCACCGGTGACCGCACCGGCCTGAGCGGCCAGATCTCCACCGTCTTCGACCGCCGGCTGATCCTGCGCATGGCCGACCCGAACGACTACGGGTACGCGGGCGTCCAGGAGAAGCAGGTCCCCGCCGCGATGCCGCCGGGCCGCGCCCTGGAGCTCCTCACCCCCGGCGCGCCCCTGCGCGAGTCCCAGATCGGCCTCCTCGGCGACGACCCGTCCGGCACGGCCCAGGTGGCCGCCCTCCAGGAGCTGGCGCGCACGTCCGTGAGCCGCTACGGCCGCCTGCCCCGCAAGCAGCGCCCCATCCACGTGGACGAGCTGCCGGTACGGGTCACGTACCGCGAGGCGATGGCCCTCGACCAGGACTTCCTGGCGCCGTCCGCCCTCTGGGCGCTCGTCGGCGTCGGCGGCGACACCCTCGCCCCCGCCGGCATCGACCTCCTCCACGACGGCCCCGGCTTCGCCGTCGCGGGCCCGCCGCGCTCGGGCCGCTCCACGACGCTCCGCACGATCGTGCACTCGCTCCTGGACCCGGCGGTCGGCGGCGGGCTCGTCCCGGTCGTCCTCATCACCCCGCGCCGCTCCCCGCTGCGCCTGCTGGCGGGGCGGCCGGGCGTCCTCGGCGTCCTCACCGGCGAGTCCGGCACCGACGACCTCCTGGACGCGATCGGCGACGAGCACCGCTACGTCGTCGTCGCGGACGACGCCGAGCTGCTCGACGAGACGGAACTGGACGACGCCCTCCGCGACGTCCTCCGCACGGCGCGCGACGGCGAGCACGCGGTCGTCATCGGCGGTACGACCGAGGACCTGGGGCGTGGCTACCGGGGCTTCCTGTCCGACACCAGGCGTTCCCGTTCCGGCGTCCTGCTCTCGGTCGACTCCCCTGACGACGGCGAGATGTTCGGTCTCCGGCTGCCCCGCAACGCCCCCTTGGGCGGGCCCACCGGGCGCGGCCTGTTCGTCGTCACGGGCGCGACCACGCAGATCCAGGTGGCGCTGCCGCCTCCGGTCAGCGGAGAATCCGCAGACAGGGGCTCCGCACGGTGACGAGCACGCCGGCGTCCCGCTCCCCCGGCAGCAGCTCGACCACGAACCCGTCGGGGTCCGCGAAGAACGCCTCGTTCTCCCGCCCGACGGCCTCGCCGCGCTCGTCCAGCTTCCCGGCGAGCCGGTCGACCGTCTCCTGCCCGCGTTCCGCCGCGAGGGTCGTGACGACCTCCACGGTCCCGCTCCCGGGCGGCTCGACGAGCCCTTTCGCGCGTCCCGCGTAGATCCAGCAACCGCCCTGCCGTGCGCGCACGTACGGCCGCGCTCCTGCCCCGGCGACCTCTCGCAGCCGCCCCATGGCCCGCCGCTCCGCCTCCTGCCGGCTCAAGGGGGCGAAGCGGTCGACGTACTCCGCGTACCTCTTCGCGGGCGCGTAGTACTCGGGAGCCATCCCCATGCACCAGCCGCCCGTGCCCACACCCACCACGATCCACCCGGAGATCAGCCCCATCCCCAGCCAGTACGGCCCGTACATCAGCACCGTGGCGCCGCCCATCAGGCACGCGATCGCGCACACGATGGCCACCGCGTACACCAGCGTCAGCGGCGGCGGCTTGGGCATCCACTGGCGGTCGGGCGCCATCCCGAGCCCCAGCGGCCACAGCAGCAGCGGCATGGACAGCAGCACGCACACGGCCGCCGCGAGCAGCACCCCGCCCAGCCACCGCCAGAAATCACCCACCCTCCGGACATACGCCCGCCCCTCCCGCACGGCAAGCGCCGGGCGCCGCGGTGGGCGCCGGAAAGTGGCCTGGTTCGGCCGCGGCATGGCGATCAAGCGGCGCCGGCCGCCGGACGGCCCGGTCCGGCGGCCGGCTAGGCCGATTCGGCGCGCGCGTCCAGCATGGCCTCGAAGACCTCGGCCAGTTCCCGCGCGTCCTCGCCCGCGTGGTGGGTGTGGGGCAGGCCCTCCAGCTTGAGGGTCTGCTTGATGATGCTCTTGCGGGAGCTCACCCACTCGCAGCCGCGCATGCCCATCCAGTAGCTGCGCATGTCGATGCCGGCGCCGCTGGCGCTGAACGGGCTCTTGCCCAGGAAGCGCAGGAAGTACCAGTGGACGAACATCCCGTCGAAGACGGCGGGTCCCGCCAGGAACACCGGCCGGCCGATCTTCCGCAGCCCGTTGATCCACTTCGCCGCGGCGGCCATCGCCTCCTCGGCCGCCGGCGCCTCCCGCAGGAGCCGGTCGCGGTCGAGGGCCGAGACCGCCAGCGCCTCCGGCACGAAGTCGTCGGAGATCGGCCGCAGCTCCGTGTAGAAGCCCAGGTCGGGCCGCCCGACGACCGCCATCCCCAGCGAGATCATGCTGTACGGCCCGGGGATCGGCCCGTCCGCCTCCACGTCGACGGCGATGTACAGCTCCGGGAGTCTCGGCGGTTTCGGGGGCTTGTCCATGGCGCCGGACGCTAGCCGCGCACCGCACGCCCGTCCATCGAATTATCCCGGCCCGGTTGACAGGTGGAGCTATCTCCCTATTGTGCTAGTTAACTAGATGAATGGAGCTCGCATGATCGAGTTTCACCTGGACGACCGGTCCGGCCTCTCGCCGTACCAGCAGCTCGTCCGGCAGGTACGGCAGGCGCTGCGCCTCGGCCTGCTGCACGAGGGGGACCAGCTCCCGACGGTCAAGGAGGTGGTCGCCGGGCTGGCCATCAACCCGAACACCGTGCTCAAGGCGTACCGGGAGCTGGAGCACGAGGGGCTGGTCGCGGCGCGTCCCGGCAAGGGGACGTTCGTGACCGCGTCGCTGGCGGACGCCTCGCTGGCCGCGCACGGGCCGCTGCGGCAGGAGCTGCGGCGCTGGCTCGCCAAGGCGCGGCGGGCCGGGCTCGACGACGAGAGCATCGAGGCGCTGTTCATGACGACCTTTCGGTCCGCCTCTCAGGAGGAGATAGCGTGAACGCCGTCCTGCGGACCCACGGCCTGGGCAAGAAGTACGGGAAGCGCTGGGCGCTCCGCGACTGCACCCTGGACATCCCCGCCGGGCACGTGGTCGGCCTCGTCGGCCCGAACGGGGCGGGCAAGACCACGCTGCTCACCCTCGCCGCCGGGCAGATGGCGCCCTCGGCGGGCGGCGTCACCGTTCTCGGCGAGGCGCTCACCGGCCGGCCGGCGCAGCTGGCCAGGATCGGGTTCGTCGCCCAGGACACGCCCACGTACGCCGGGCTGAGCATCGCCGACCACCTGAAGCTCGGCGCCAGGCTCAACCCCGCGTGGGACGCCGCGCTCGCGCGGGAACGCATCGAGCGCCTCGGGCTCGACCCGTCCCGCAAGGCCGGGAGGCTGTCGGGCGGGCAGCGCGCCCAGCTCGCGCTCACGCTCGGCATCGCGAAGCGGCCCGAGCTGCTCATCCTGGACGAGCCCGTCGCCTCCCTGGACCCGCTCGCCCGCCGCGAGTTCATGCAGAGCCTCATGGAGGCCGCCGCCGAGCAGGAGTTCAGCGTGCTGCTGTCGTCCCACCTGGTGTCGGACCTGGAACGCACCTGCGACCACCTCATCGTCCTCGTGGACGCGCAGGTCAGGGTGGCCGGGGACGTCGAGGACCTGCTGGCCGCCCACCACCGGCTCACCGGCCCGCGCCGCGACCCGGGCCGGCTCCCGGCGGACCAGCACGTCGTCTCGGCCAGCCACACCGACCGGCAGAGCACGTTCATCGTCCGTACCAGCGCCCCGATCCACGACCCCTCGTGGAGCGTCAGCCAGGTCAGCCTGGAGGACCTGGTGCTCGCCTACATGGACACGTCCGCCGGCGACCGGCGGAACGGCGGCCGGCCCGTCCTGGAGGTCCAGCGATGATCTGGCTCGCATGGCGGCAGTTCCGCACCCCGGCCGCAGTGCTGCTCGCCGCCCTCGCCGCGCTCGCGGCCGTCCTCGCGATCACCGGACCGGGCCTGGCCGACGACCACGCCGCCGGCCTCGCCGGCTGCACCGCGCAGGGCGACTGCTCGGCCTTCACCCGGGGGTTCTTCAACGACCACCGGAGCGCGTTCGCCGGGCTCATCGCCGTCGTGGTGTTCCTGCCGGGCGTCATCGGGCTGTTCTGGGGCGCGCCCTTGGTCGCCCGCGAGGTCGAGACGGGGACGCACCGGCTGGTGTGGAACCAGAGCGTGACCCGCACCCGCTGGCTCGCGGTCAAGCTGACCCTCACGGGCGTGACCGCCGTCCTCGTCACCGGCCTGACCGTCCTCGCGGTGAGCTGGTGGTCGGAGCCCATCGAGCGGTCGGCGGGCCGGGAGTTCCCGAGGCTGACCCCGCTCCTGTTCGACGCGCGCGGCATCGTCCCCTTGGCGTACGCGGCGTTCGCCTTCGCGCTCGGCGTCGCCGTCGGGATGCTGGTCCGCCGCACCCTGCCCGCAATGGCGATCACGCTGGCCGTGTTCGCCGCCGTGCAGCTCGCGATGCCGCTGCTGGTACGGCCGCACCTGCTGCCGCCGACCGAGGTCACCGCCACGGTCACGCCCGAGAACGTGGGCGAGTTCATGTCCGAGGGCCCCGGCAACCCCATCCAGGTCAAGGTGCGGCCGTCCGACGAGGGCGCCTGGATCCTGTCCCAGCGGACCGTGGACGCGTCCGGCCGGACCGTGAAGCACGTGGGCCTGACCATGGACTCGGGCCCCTGCGATCCCCACTCCCAGCCCGAGAGCGCCGAGCGGCCGGGCCCGCCGAAGCGCTGCCTCGACGAGATCAACGAGCGCGGCTACCGGCAGGTGCTCACGTACCACCCGTCCAGCCGCTTCTGGCCCCTCCAGTGGGCGGAGGCCGGCGTCTACGCGGTGCTCACCCTCGGCCTCACCGGCTTCTGCTTCTGGTGGATCCGCCGCCGCATGTCCTGAAGGGACGTGCCCGCACGGGAGCGGGTCCCGGCCTCGGGGGGGTTGACCGGGACCCGCGGTCCGTGCGGCGGGGTCAGCGGGTGGCGGCCTCGATGTTCTGCTGGGAGCGCTTGATGTCCTGGCCGCCCTGCTCCAGCGCGACGGCCATCTTGTCGAAGGCCGTCTTGGCCTCCATCCAGGCGGCGCGGAAGCGGTCGGCCTGCGGCCCCCACCAGATCTCCTGGCTGGAGACCGTACGGCCGTTGAGGTCCTTGATCAGTGCGTCGAGGTTCCTGGAGTGCTTGCTGAACATCCGGGACAGATCTTCCAGCGCCGCGATACTGGCGCCCCTCTTGTCGGTCATCGGTGACCCTCTTCCCTTCGCCACGGCGCGGGGTGCTTCCAGGCAATTGCCGACAGCCTACGGCCCAGCCCTCACAGGGGCCAGACGCGCGTCAGCGGCCCTGGGCGGATCGCCTCGGCGGGAGGTCGGCGGGGTCGAGGTCGTTGATCGGCTGGGCCTCGGGGTCGACGACGCTCTCGCCGGTGAGCGTGATGCGCTCGTTCCGGGTGATGAACTCGAAGCGGCGGCGGACGGACTGGGTCATCTTGCCGGTGCCGTAGCGGACCTCGGTGTGCTCGACGGCCTCGAGGGTGATGTGGTCGCCGGCGCGGGTGGCGCTGGCGGCGTCGAGGCGGGTGCGCGCGCCGGTGTACGCGGGGCCGCCCTGGACGGGGGCGCGGTTGCGGTTCTCCAGCTCCCGGAGGGTGCGAGCCTGGGCGCGGACGACGTCCGGGGCGATCAGTACGCCCATGATCTCGTCGGGGAGGCTCTCGCCGCCGTGCCGGGCCGGCTGGACGAGCGCCTGGGAACGGAGCCGGACGAGGGTTCCGGCGGCGGCGGTCAGCTGCTCTCTGGTCTCGTGGCCGACCGGCGTCGTGTCGCGCCCCAAGGCGGAGGAGGGCGGCACGACGCAGACGGCCAGGGCCAGGACCAGGCCCAGCCGCGTCCAGTGGCGGACCATCGAAGCTCCCGGGTCATCGGCTGATCAGACGCGAAGATACACCCGGCGGGCGCTTCCCGGGGAATGAAAATGGTTATCATCCCGTTCTACCGTGCGTACGCAACGAGGAGGTCGTGAAGTGAAGAACATCCACCCGGACTACAGGCCCGTGGTGTTCCGTGACCGGAGCGCCGACTACGCGTTCCTGACCCGGTCGACCGCCACGAGCGACCAGACGGTCGAGTGGGCCGACGGGCGCACGTACCCCGTGATCGACGTGGACGTGTCCTCGGCGAGCCACCCCTTCTACACGGGGCGCGGCCGGATCGTGGACTCGACCGGGGCCGTGGAGAAGTTCAAGCGGCGCTACGGCCGGTAACTCGGACATTCGGACATACGGAGAGCGGCGGGCCGGACGGGCCCGCCGCTTCTTGCGTCGTTGGCCGGCAAATACTTCTGTACCTCCCGTTTGCGCTGCGAACGGCACGGCCGGGTACCGGCGACGTTGGCATCGAAGCGAGACCGGGAGAGCGGGAATGGGCATCGTCAGGACGCGCGACGGCGAGGAGATCTTCTACAAGGACTGGGGGTCGGGACGGCCGGTGGTGTTCATCCACGGCTGGCCGCTGAACGCCGACGCCTGGGAGGACCAGATGAAGCTCGTCGCCGAGAACGGGTTCCGCGGCGTCGCCCATGACCGGCGCGGCCACGGCCGCTCCAGCCAGCCGTTCAACGGCTACGACTTCGACACCTTCGCCGACGACCTCAACGACCTGATCACCGCGCTGGACCTGCGACACGTCGCCCTGGTGGCGCACTCGATGGGCGGCGGCGAGCTGGCGCGCTACATCGGCCGCCACGGCACCGACCGCGTCGACAAGGCGGTGCTGCTGTCGGCGATCCCGCCGCTGATGCTCCAGGGCCCGAACAATCCAGAGGGCGTCCCCGAACAGGTGTTCGAGGACATCAAGAACGGCATCATGAAGGAGCGGTCGCAGTACTGGAAGGACGCCTCCGAGGGGTTCTTCGGGGCGAACCGTCCCGGCAACAAGGTCACCCAGGGCAACAGGGACGCGTTCTGGTTCATGGCGATGCACGAGAGCATCCAGGCCGGCGTCAAGTGCGTGGACGCGTTCGCGCGCACCGACTTCACCGAGGACCTGCGCAAGTTCGACGTCCCGACGCTGGTGGTGCACGGCGACGACGACCAGATCGTCCCCATCGACGCCACCGGCCGCAAGGCCGCGGAGATCATCCCGAACGCCACCCTCAAGGTGTACGAGGGCGGCTCGCACGGCATCGCGCTCGTCCCGGGCGACAAGGAGCGCTTCAACCAGGACCTCCTGGACTTCCTCAAGAGCTAGCCGGGCCGTCCGCGGGCGAGCGTCAGTACCCCCTTACCAGCTGGGCATTCCTGGCGATAAGGAGGGGCTTGCGAAACCGTGGAACGGACGTTATCTAGACTGCGCGTGCGAGGTTGAGGGAGGAGACCCACGTGCGCAAGGTCCTGATCGCCAACCGCGGTGAGATCGCGGTCCGTATTGCCCGTGCCTGTCGCGACGCGGGGCTTGCCAGTGTCGCGGTGTACGCCGAGCCGGACCTGGACGCCCTGCACGTTCGGGTCGCCGACGAGGCGCACGCGCTGGGCGGGCAGACGGCCGCCGACAGCTACCTGAACATCGAGAAGATCATCAAGATCGCGGCGGACTCGGGCGCCGACGCCGTCCACCCCGGGTACGGGTTCCTGGCGGAGAACGCCGATTTCGCCACCGCCGTCCAGGACGCGGGGCTGACCTGGATCGGTCCGCCGCCCGCCGCGATCACCGCGCTGGGCGACAAGGTGCAGGCCAGGCACATCGCGCAGAAGGTTGGCGCGCCGCTGGTCGCCGGCACCAAGGACCCGGTGTCGGGCGCCGAGGAGGTCGTGGCGTTCGCCGAGGAGCACGGCCTGCCGATCGCGATCAAGGCGGCGTTCGGCGGCGGCGGGCGCGGGCTGAAGGTGGCCCGCACGCTGGACGAGGTCGCCGACATGTACGAGTCGGCCGTGCGCGAGGCCGTGGCGGCGTTCGGGCGGGGCGAGTGCTTCGTGGAACGCTACCTGGACCGGCCCCGGCACGTGGAGACGCAGTGCCTGGCCGACAAGCACGGCAACGTGGTGGTCGTGTCCACCCGTGACTGCTCGCTCCAGCGCCGCCACCAGAAGCTGGTGGAGGAGGCCCCGGCGCCGTTCCTGAGCGAGGAGCAGCTGGAGCTGCTGTACAGCTCGTCCAAGGCCATCCTGAAGGAGGCCGGGTACGTCGGCGCCGGGACGTGCGAGTTCCTGGTCGGGCAGGACGGGACGATCTCGTTCCTGGAGGTCAACACCCGGCTCCAGGTGGAGCACCCGGTGACCGAGGAGGTCGCGGGGATCGACCTGGTCCGCGAGATGTTCCGGATCGCCGACGGCGAGGAGCTGGGGTACGGCGACCCGGTGCTGCGCGGGCACTCGATCGAGTTCCGGATCAACGCCGAGGACGCGGGCCGCAACTTCCTGCCGGCGGTGGGCACGCTCACCGCGTGGCAGCCGCCGTCGGGTCCGGGCGTCCGGCTGGACGCGGGCTGCGTCGAGGGCCAGACGATCCCGCAGCAGTTCGACTCCATGATCGCCAAGCTGGTCGTGACGGGCTCCAGCCGGCGGCAGGCCGTGGAGCGGTCGCGGCGGGCGCTGGCCGAGTTCGAGATCGGCGGGATGCCGACCGTGCTGCCGTTCCACCGGGCCGTGCTGGACGACCCGGCGTTCGTGCCCGCGGACGAGAGCGAGCCGTTCCAGGTCCACACGCGGTGGATCGAGACCGAGTTCGACAACACGATCGCCCCGTACGAGGGCGATGTGGCCACCGAAGAGGACGCGGGCGAGCGCGAGCGGGTGACCGTCGAGGTCGGCGGCAGGCGCGTCGAGGTCGTGCTGCCGGCCGGGCTGGGCGCCGCGCCGGCCGGCGCGGGCGCCGGCGGCGGCCGGGCGGCGGCCCCGGCCAAGCGGCGCGGCGGCAAGAAGGGCGGCGGCTCGCAGGCGTCCGGCGACTCGCTGGTCAGCCCGATGCAGGGCACCATCGTCAAGATCGTCGTCGAGGAGGGCGCCGAGGTCGCGGCCGGGGACCCGATCGTGGTCCTGGAGGCCATGAAGATGGAGCAGCCGCTGAACGCGCACAAGGCCGGGACGGTCACCGGCCTGGTCGCCGAGGTCGGCGCCACCGTCTCCAACGGCGCCGTGATCTGCGAGATCAAGGACTCCTGACCGGGACGTCGCGGCGCCCCCGGTTCCGGCCATCCGGAATCGGGGGCGTTCGCCTTTGCCGTCCCCCTAGTCCGGGTATGTCCGGATCAGACGGAACGGACGGCGACGCCTGCTCGTCTACCAGGTGAGGAGGCAGGTCTGCACATGAACACCGGACAGAAGAACACCGAATCCCAGCCCGGGCGGGCGGCCCGCCGCGGCGCGGTGCTGGCGGTGGCGGCCGCCGCGCTCGCGCTGCTGTTCGGCTTCGCCGCACCGGCCCAGGCGGACGACAACGTCTCCACGATCGCCAACGGCCTGTCCCAGTCCCGGCTGTACGTGACGGCCGAGGCGAGGCAGCAGGCGTCGATCGACCAGAACGCCGTGCGGTCGGCGCTCGACCGGCAGGGCGAGGCCGACATCCGGGCCGTCGTGGTGCGCAACCAGGCCGGCCAGGAGGCCATGGGCCGGATGCTCGTCGCGGTGAAGAACCGCGTCGGCGAGGGCGAGACCTACGTCGCGATCACCGCGGACGGCTCGCGGATGACCGGCATCTCCAAGACGTTCGACACCCGGGAGATCAACCAGCTGATCGCGCGCTCCGACCCGGGGAGCGGCGCGCAGGCGCGGCTGACGGCGTTCGCCGACGTGGCCGAGACCAAGGCCGACGACAAGGCCCGCAGCGGCATGATCGGCGGCTTCGTCACGCTCGGCGTGGTGATCCTGGTGATGGCGGGCGCGCTCGGCGCGTTCCTCGTCGCCGGCAAGCGCCGCCGCGCCCGCGAGGCCCGCGAGATGGCGGAGCTGAAGAAGGGCGTCGAGGAGGACGTGACGCTGCTCGGCGAGGACATCGCCGCGCTCGACCTCAACGTCATGGACCAGGACCTCGACCCCGACACGCGCCGCGACTACGAGCGGGCGATGAACTCCTACGACGAGGCCAAGGCGGCGACCGAGCGCGCCGCGCGCCCCGCCGACATGGAGAACGTCACCACGGCCCTGGAGAACGGCCGCTACCACATGACCGCCACGCGGGCCCGGCTCGCGGGCGAGCCCGTACCGGAACGGCGCGCTCCTTGCTTCTTCAACCCGCAGCACGGGCCGTCCGCCAAGGACGTCGTCTGGGCGCCGCACGGCGGCGTGGCCCGGTCCGTCCCGGCCTGCGAGATGGACGCCCAGCGCGTCCTGGCCGGCGAGGACCCGGACGTGCGGATGGTCCCGTACGCCGGCGGCCGACGGCCGTACTACGACGCCGGCCCGGCGTACGCGCCGTACGCGGGCGGGTACTACGCCGGATACGGCGGCATGGACCTGCTCGGCGGGATGATGATCGGCACGATGCTCGGCTCCATGATGAGCGGCGGCTTCTACGGCGGCGGCTACGGCGACATGGGCGGCGGCGGCTTCGGCGGCGAGGGCGGCGACGTCGGCGGCGGCTGGGACTTCGGCGGCGGCGACTTCGGCGGCGGGGGCGACTTCGGCGGCTTCTGACCCGCCGTCCCCGCTCCACCGGTCCCGCCTCTGATCATGGTCCGGCTGCCCGGCGACCCGGGCCCACTCCGGTGGGCCCGGTACGCGCTGGGCTTCCGGCTGCCCGCCGAGAACCGCGACTGGGTCCGGCACGACCTCACCGACGCCGGCTGGCGGGCCCGGATCATGGTCCGGCACCTCGCGCTGATGCTCCCGATCTGCGCCGTGCTGGCCTGCCTGCCGGGGCCCTGGTGGCTGCGGCTGACGGTGCCGCTGCTGGCGCTGACGGCCAGCACGTTCACGGTCGCGGTCAGCGCGGACGAGCTCCGCCGCTCCCGCCTCCGCCAGCACGGCCTGCCCCCGCCGGCCTCCCGGCGATGATCAGAGCGCCGCGGGGATCGGAGCGCCGCGGGTGATCAGTACGCGTGCTCGGTCATCAGGCGGCGGGACGCCTCGGTGATGCTGCCCGACAGGGACGGGTAGACCGCGAACGTGTGCGCGACCTGGTCGACCGTCAGGTGCTGCTGGACGGCCACCGACACGCCCAGGATCAGCTCGCTGGCGCGCGGCGCGACGATGACGCCGCCGAGCACGATGCCCGTGGACGGGCGGCAGAAGATCTTGACGAAGCCGTCCTCGAAGCCCTGCATCTTGGCGCGCGCGTTGCTGAACAGCGGCAGCATCACCGTGCGGGCGTTGACCTCGCCGGAGTCGACCATCTTCTGCGTCACGCCGACCGAGGCGACCTCGGGGTCGGTGAAGATGTTGGACGACACCCAGCCGAGCTTGAGCGGCTGCACGGCCTCGCCCAGCGCGTGCCACATGGCGATCCGGCCCTGCATGCCCGCCACCGAGGCCAGCATCAGGATGCCGGTGCAGTCGCCGGACGCGTAGATGTGCGGGACGCTCGTCCGGGAGACCTTGTCGACCTCCACGAACCCGCGGGCGCTGAGCCGCACCCCGGCCTTCTCCAGGCCGATGCCGCGCGTGTTGGGCTCCATGCCGACGGTCATCAGGCAGTGCGAGCCGGTGACCTTGCGGCCGTCCTCCAGCGACACCACCACGCTGTCGCCCTGGCGCTCGACGCCGGCGGCGCGGGAGCGGGACATGACGTTCATGCCGCGGCGCAGGAAGACGTCCTGGAGCACGCCGGCGGCGTCGGCGTCCTCGGTCGGCAGGATCCGGTCGCGCGAGGACACCAGCGTGACGCGGGAGCCGAGCGACAGGTACGCGCCCGCCAGCTCGGCGCCGGTGACGCCGGAGCCGACCACGATCAGGTGCTCGGGCAGCTCGGGCAGGTCGTACAGCTGGCGCCAGTTCAGGATGCGCTCGCCGTCGGGCTCGGAGCCGGGCAGCACCCGCGGGGTGGCGCCGGTGGCGAGCAGGATGACGTCGGCCCGCAGCCGGCGGTCGCCGACCCCGACGAGGTGCGGCTCCAGCAGCCGCGCCTCGCCGCGTACGATCTTGACCTCCTCGTACGCGAGGCGTTCGGCCACGTCGAACGACTGCGCCCGGGCCAGCTCCTTCACCCGCTTGTTGACGACGGGGAGGTCGACCTCCAGGCCGCCGACGATGCCGTCCGGGCCGCCGTTGAACTTCAGCCCGAGCCCGGCGGACTCCGACATCACGGCCATCCGGGTCGAGGTGGCGATGAGCGTCTTGGAGGGCACGCAGTCGGTCAGCACGCACGCGCCGCCGGGGCCGTCGCGCTCCACGACGGTCACGTCGGCGCCGAGCTGCGCCGCCACGAGCGCGGCCTCGTAGCCGCCGGGGCCTCCTCCGATGATCACGATGCGGGTCGTCACGTTTCCCATTGTTTCTCATTCCCGGCGATGCCCTGGCCAGGGACCCGCCCCGCGCGCGGGGCGGGTCCCCTCGAATCCGGGGAACTGCCGTACGCTGGCGACCGTGGCACTGTACGCGGCGTACGCCTCCAACATGGACCCCGAGCAGATGGCGTCCCGGGCCCCGCACTCTCCGATGCGCGGCACCGGCTGGCTCGCGGGCTGGCGGCTCACCTTCGGCGGTCAGGACGTCGGCTGGGAGGGCGCGCTGGCCACGGTCGTCGAGGACCGCGACGAGCAGGTCTTCGTCGTGCTGTACGACGTCCCGAACTGGGATGAGGCCGAGCTGGACGCCTGGGAGGGCGCGGCCCTCGGCGTCTACCGCAAGATCAGGGTGCGGGTCTCGACGCTGGACGGCGACGTCCTGTGCTGGATGTACGTCCTGGACGACTACGAGGGCGGCCTGCCCTCGGCCCGCTACCTGGGCATCCTCGCCGACGCGGCGGAGGCGGCCGGCGCGCCCGACGACTACGTCAAGGAGCTGCGCAACCGCCCCTGCAAGTCGCTCGGCGACTAGAGGGGCGGCCGCGCGGCCCCGAGCGGGGTCAGCGGCGGGCGCCCTCCGCGACCGCGGGAGCGGCCGCGGCGCGCGCGGCGGGCACGGCGGCCGGACGGTGGGTCGCCAGGAGCGCGGCGACGGCGATCGCCTGGATCCCGATGATCAGCGCCTGCACCACCGGGGCGTCCACGCCCAGCAGGACCATCGTCGTGTTGGCCGCGAAGTGCACCGCGATCGCGGCGAGGACGCCGGCGCGCTCGTACGCGCAGGCGATCAGCATCGCCATCGGGACGGAACTGGCGGCGAACAGCACGCCGCTCGGGGTCGCGAGGCCCAGCTCGTTCTGGACGGTCCCGTCGATGAAGAACAGCGGCAGGTGCCACACGGCCCAGATGACGCCGAGCACCAGGCCGACCTGGAGGCGGTTCATGGACGCGCGCATCCGCGGGTAGGCGGTCCCGCGCCAGCCCGGCTCCTCCGACAGCGGGCCGGAGATCACCATGCTGACGAGGAACGCGGCGGGGCCGCCCATGCCGTCCATCGTGTCCTTCGCGTCCTCCCAGCTCAGGGCGGGTCCACCGGCGGCGTGCCCGATCAGGGCGGCCACCAGCACGGTCGCCGCGGCCAGCACCAGGAACAGCGGCGCCCAGAGCAGGCTCGCCCGCCGGAACCGGACCGCGTGCGCGGGGGCGGGCTCGCCGCGCCGGGCGCGGCGGATCCGTACCACCAGGGCGGCGATCAGCGGGCCGAAGGCGCCGAAGATGTACGGCAGGACCGTGGGGGCGGTCATCGCCGTCCCGCCGGTGGCCATCGCCGCGAGCCAGGAGCCCCAGCTCAGGACGAAGGCCAGGGCCATGAAGAGGAGGAGGTCGTGCCGGCTCCTGCCGGGGGCGGCGGCGGGGGGCTCGTGCGAAGTGGTCATGGGGGTTCCCTCTGTCAGGTGTCCACTGCGTCGTTCAGGGGGCGTGCATGCCGGGATCAGCGGCGGGTTCAGCGGCGGGATCCGTGCCGCGGTCGCCGCGGTCAGGAGGAGGCGGTCCTCTTCCCGGCGGGCGTCTCCTCGGCGGGAGCCGCGTCCAGCCGGGCGCCGAGCCAGCCGGTCACGAGGGCGAGGAGTCCGGGGTCGACCGGCTCGCGCAGGAGGCGGCGGTAGGAGCGGACCGTGGGGCGGCTCGCGGGGTCGCGGCGCAGGACGTGGGTGAGGTCGGGGACGCGGTGGGTCTCGGCGCCGCCCGGCACCAGCCGGGCGATCTCGGCCAGGTCGGCGGGGTCGACCTGGACGTCCTTGGCGCCGGTGACGGCGAGGACGGGGGCCTGGACGGCGGCGAGGTCGTCGCGGGTGTCGTGGGCGAGCTGCTCGCGCATCCAGCGGGCGTTGACGGGGAGCCCGGCGACGCGCGCCACGTCCGTGCGCGTCCTCTTGATCCGGGCGAGGAGCCGCTCGCCCAGCGCCGCCAGGGGGCGCCGCAGGAGGCGGGCGGGGGCGGGAAGGCCCTGGAAGTGCGAGCGGGCCTGCCAGCGCAGGGCGTCCTCGCCCAGGTTGGCGTATCCGGCGAGCAGCACGACGGCCCGCACGTCGGGGCGGGTGCCGAGGGCCATGGCGTGCAGGGCGCCCTCGCTGTGGCCGACGACCCCGACGGCGCCGGCGCGGACGGCGGGGTGGGCGGCCAGGGCGCGCAGGGCGGCGGCCGCGTCCCGGCGGTTGTCGGTGAAGCCGTTCTCCCGCCAGTCGCCGGGGGCGGCGCCGACGCCGCGCCGGTCGTAGCGGAACGTGGCGATCCCTCGCGCGGCGAGGGCGCCGGCCAGCGGCGGACCGAGCCTCATGGGGATCTTGGGGGTGTTGCCGTCGCGGTCCAGGGGGCCGGAGCCGTGCAGGAGCAGGACGGCGGGGACGGGGTGCGGTCCGGGGACGGCCGGCAGGGTCAGGGTGCCGGCCAGGAGCGTCCCGTCGTCCGCGGTGACCTCCATGTCGATGTCGGGCAAGACCTCGCCTCTCATTGTTATCACTGTCGAGAGTGTTATCAGCGCTGAGAACGTTATCAGGTATGAGATCATGAAGTCATGCCCAACGCGAATCTGCTCCTCCACCCCGTCCGGGCGCTGATCCTGCGGACGCTGCTCGGCGCGGACGAGCTCACCACCGCCCAGCTGCGCGAACGGATCCCCGACGTCCCGCCGGCCACCATGTACCGGCACGTCGCCGCGCTCACCCAGGCCGGGATCATCGAGGTGGTCCGCGAGACGCCCGTCCGCGGCACCGTCGAGCGCAGCTACCGGGTCCGGCAGGACGAGGCCCTGGTCGACGCCGACGCGCGCGCCGCGATGACCAAGGAGGACCACCGGCAGGCCTTCACCCTCTTCACCGGCGCGATGATGGCCGACTTCGACCGCTACCTCGCGCGCGACGACGCCGACCCCGTACGCGAGGGCGTCCTCTACCGCCAGGGCGCGATGTGGCTGACCGGCGAGGAGTTCGCCGAACTGGTCGAGGAGCTGGAGGCCGTCGTCGCCCGCCGCACCGCGACCACCCCGGGGGACGGCCGCACCCGGCACATCATCAGCCTCGTCGTCGTCCCCGACAAGGACGCGGGCACCGGCGGCGCCACCGGGCGCGCGGACGGCTAGGGTCGGCATGGTGAGCGATGAGGCTTTCCCGAAGGCCCGCGCCGCCGCCGAGCGGCTGCGGGAACTGACGTCCTTCGACAGGTTCGACGTGGCCCTGGTGATGGGGTCCGGCTGGGTCCCGGCCGCCGACGCGCTCGGCGAGCCGGTGGCGGAGCTGGCGGTCACCGAGCTGCCCGGCTTCGCGCCGCCCGCGGTGGAGGGCCACGCGGGGCGGCTCCGGGTGGTCGAGGTCGGCGGCCGGCGCGCGCTGGTATTCCTCGGCCGCACGCACCTGTACGAGGGCCTCGGCGTCGACCCGGTCGTGCACGGCGTCCGCACCGCGCTGGCGGCCGGGGCGGGCACGGTCGTCCTGACGAACGCGGCGGGCGGGCTGCGGCCCGAGCACCAGAAGGTCGGCGACCCGGTGCTGATCTCCGACCACCTCAACCTGTCCGGCGCCAACCCGCTGACCGGGCCGACCTTCCTCGACCTGACCGAGGCGTACTCCAAGCGGCTGCGGGCGCTGGCCCGCGAGGTGGACCCGACGCTGGGCGAGGGCGTGTACGCGGCGTTCCGCGGCCCCACGTACGAGACCCCCGCCGAGATCCGGATGCTCCGCACCATGGGCGCCGACATGATCGGGATGTCCACGGTGCTGGAGGCGATCGCGGCCCGGCAGGGCGGCGCCGACGTGCTGGGCGTGTCGCTGGTGACCAACATCGCGGCCGGGCTGGCCGAGGGGACGCTGGACCACGAGGAGGTGCTGGCCGCGGGCCGCGCCGCCGCCGGCCGCATGGGCGCCCTCCTCGCGACGGTCATCTCGAAGCTTTGAGCGGGACCGTGGAGCGGCCGCCGTACGTCCGCGAGGCCGAGGAGTGGCTGGCGCAGGACCCGGACCCGGAGACCGCCGCCGAGCTGCGCGGGATCCTGGCGGCCGGGGACGCGGCCGGGCTGGCGGCCCGGTTCGGGGCGCGGCTGGAGTTCGGCACGGCCGGGCTGCGCGGCGAGCTGGGCGCGGGCCCCAATCGGATGAACCGGGTCACCGTCATGCGCGCCGCCGCCGGGCTGGCCGCACGCCTCGGCCGCGGCGGGACCGGCGGCGGGACCGGCGGGGTCGTGATCGGGTACGACGCGCGGCACAACTCGGAGCGGTTCGCGCTCGACACCGCCGCCGTGGTGACCGGGGCGGGCCTGCGCGCCTGGCTGCTCCCCCGGCCGCTGCCCACGCCCGTGCTGGCGTTCGCCGTACGGCACCTGGGCGCCTCCGCCGGCGTCATGGTGACGGCCAGCCACAACCCGCCGCGCGACAACGGCTACAAGGTCTACTGGGGCGACGGGGCGCAGATCGTACCGCCGCTGGACACCGAGATCTCCGCCGCCATCGACGCGGCCGGGCCGGTGGACGCGCTGCCGCTGGGCGACGGCTGGACGGTCCTCGGCGACGAGATCGTCGAGGCGTACCTGGACGCCCTCGCCGCCCTCCCCCTGGGCGGCGCCCGCGACGTGACCACGGTCTACACGCCCCTGCACGGGGTGGGCCGCGAGGTGCTGCTGCGCGCGTTCGAGCGGGCCGGGTTCCCGGCGCCGGCGGTGGTCCCCGAGCAGGCCGAGCCCGATCCGGACTTCCCGACGGTCGCGTTCCCGAACCCGGAGGAGCCCGGGGCGATGGACCTCGCGGTCGCGCTCGCCGGCGGCACCGCCGACCTGGTGATCGCGAACGATCCGGACGCGGACCGCTGCGCCGTGGCCGTCCCCGGCGCGCGGCCGCTCACCGGGGACGAGGTCGGCGGCCTGCTCGCCGAGCACGTCCTGCGGCACGCGGGCGCCCGCGATCCGCTCGTCGTGACGACGATCGTGTCGTCGTCCCTCCTGGACCGGATCGCCGCCGCGTACGGCGCGCGCTCGGCCCGGACGCTCACCGGTTTCAAGTGGATCATGAAGGCCGGGGACGGGATCGTCTACGGGTACGAGGAGGCGCTCGGCTACAGCGTCGGCGGCATCGTCCGCGACAAGGACGGCGTCGGCGCCGCGCTCACCGTCGCGGCGATGGCCGCCGAGGCGAAGCGGGACGGCCGCACGCTGCTCGACCTCCTGGACGACCAGGCCCGCCGGTACGGCCTGCACGCCACCGACCAGCTGTCGATCCGCGTCCCGGACCTCGCGCTGCTCCCCGCGGCGGTCGGGCGGCTGCGCGCCGATCCCCCGTCCGGGCTGGCGGGATTCGCCGTCGAGTCGGTCGAGGACCTCGCCGAGGGCGTGGACGGCCTGCCGCCCACCGACGGGCTCCGGTTCCGGCTGGCCACGTCCGCCCGGGTCGTCGTCCGCCCGTCGGGCACCGAGCCCAAGCTGAAGTGCTACCTGGAGGTCGTCCGGGAGGTGCCGGACGGCGACGTGCCCGCCGCGCGCGCGGCCGCGGCCCGCGACCTGGAGGCCCTTCGGGACGCCCTGGCGGCCGTACTCGGCCTGGGCGCTAGCTGAGCAGGGCGATCAGGGACGCGGCCACGGCCAGCGCGCCCGGCACGGCGACCGCCGCCACCGCCGGTCGCGACCAGGCCACCGTGCCCTGATCCGCATCGCCCTTGCCCTTGTGCTCGCGCGCCAGCTCGTTCAGCTGCTGGGCGGCGAACATGGTGGGGGTGCCGTGCTTGAGCGCGGTCGCGGCCGCGTCCGGCATCCGGGCGGCCTGCCGCCGCTCCCGCGCCTCCGCCTTGGCCCTGGCGCGCGGCGACGTCTGGTGGACCCACGCCTTCGTCTTCCGCTCGCCGTCAGCCGCCTTGAACGTGACCAGCAGCGCGTCCGCCGCCTCGATCTTCCGCGAGGCCCGCCAGGGGACGCGCGTGTCCCGCAGCGGGTTGCGCACCGTGTACCCCTGCTCGTCCGCGACCACCGCCGGGCGCAGCCCCACCGCGTACGCGATCCCGCAGCCGAGCAGCAGCAGCGTGGTCATGACCACCGAGGCCATGTCCCGGCCGCGCACGGCGATGTCGATGAGGTTGAGCGCGGCGAACACCATCCAGGCCCAGCCGGCGACCCGGGCGACGGTGGACTTGATCGTCAGGAGCGGGGTCATGCCCACAGCATTCCAGGAACCGGGCGGTGCTCAGGCCGCGCCCCGCAGCGCCGCGAACCCCGGCTTGATCACCTCGTTGATCAGCTCCAGCCGCTCGTCGAACGCGACGAACGCCGACTTCATCGCGTTCACCGTGAACCACTGCAGATCGTCCCAGCCGTACCCGAACGCCTCCACCAGCTTCGCCATCTCCAGCGACGGCAGCGTCCCGCTCATCAGCCGGTTGTCGGTGTTGACCGTGACCCGGAAGTGCAGCCGCCGCAGCAGCCCGATCGGATGCTCGGCGATCGACTTCGCCGCGCCCGTCTGGATGTTGGACGTCGGGCACATCTCCAGCGGGATCCGCTTGTCGCGCACGTAGGCCGCGAGGCGTCCCAGCCTGGGGGCGCCGTCCTCGTCCTCGGTGATGTCGTCGATGATCCGCACCCCGTGCCCCAGCCGGTCGGCGCCGCACCACTGGATCGCCTGCCAGATCGACGGCAGCCCGAACCCCTCGCCCGCGTGGATGGTGAAGTGCGCGTTCTCCCGCTGGAGATACTCGAAGGCGTCCAGGTGGCGGGTGGGCGGGTAGCCGGCCTCGGCGCCCGCGATGTCGAACCCGACGACCCCGGCGTCCCGGTACCGCACCGCCAGCTCGGCGATCTCCATGCTGCGCGCCTGGTGCCGCATCGCCGTGACCAGCGTCCCGACCCAGATCCCGTGGTCGCGGCCGCCCCGGGCGAAGCCGTCCAGGACGGCCTCCACGATCGTCTCCAGCGGGAGACCCGTACGCGTGTGCAGCTCCGGCGCGTACCGGACCTCCGCGTACACCACGCCGTCCTTCGCCAGGTCCTCGGCGCACTCGTACGCGACCCGGGTCAGCGCCTCCGCCGACTGCATGACGCCCACCGTGTGCGCGAACGTCTCCAGGTAGCGCTCCAGCGACCCGGAGTTGGACGCCTCCGAGAACCACGCGCGCAGGTTCCCGGGATCGGTCGTCGGCAGGTCCCCGTACCCGGTGTCCCGCGCCAGGTCCACGATGGTCTCGGTGCGCAGGCCGCCGTCCAGATGATCGTGCAGCAGCACCTTCGGCGCGCGCCGGATGTCGTCGAGCGACGGACGTTCGTTCATCTGGCGAATCTACCCGCCGGCCCGCCTCCGCACGTCGGCAACATCTGCCGAGTGTCGGCCGCCGCGACCGCGCTCCATGCCGCGCAGGACGAGGTCGACATGGTGCCCGATGTCGGCCTCCGGCGCGAGCTGGACGACGCGCGCCAGCGCCAGGAACTGGTACGCGATGTCGCTCGCGGTCACGTCGGCCGCGAGCGTGCGATCGTCCTCGGAACGGGCGAGGGCGGCGCGCCCGACCCCGGTCAGGTGCTCGACGCACCGCTTCAGGTCGGCGTCGCCGGGCTTGGCGCCGGCGAGCAGGTCGACCATGGCCCGGCGCCCGGCGAGGTTCCCGAGGGCGGTCGTGAAGAAGTGCCGCAGCGCGTCGGCGGCCGGCAGGTCCGGCGGAAGCGGCTGCTCTGCCAGCCGGGCGAGATCGACCCCGGTGATCTCGTGGACGAGGTCCTCGCGCGTCGGGAAGTGCCGGTAGAGGGTGCCGATCCCCACCCCGGCGGCCTGCGCGATCGTGCGCATGTCGGCGTCCAGGCCCTGCTCCCGCAGCACGCTCTCGGCCGCCTCGATGATCCGCGCCCGGTTGGCGACCACGTCGCGCCGCCGCCGCCTCGTCTCCCCCATCCGGCCACGATACCAATACGGAACGTGCGTTCCGTATTGTGCTAGCGTCGCGTAAAACGGAACACGGGTTCCGATACAGGGAGGCGACGATGCGCACAGTGGTGATCACCGGTGGGACGGACGGCATGGGCGCCGCCCTGGCCCGCCACCACCTCAGGGCAGGCGACCGGGTCGCGGTGGTGGGCCGCAGCCGCGCCAAGTTCGACGCCCTCCTCGCCGCGGCGGAGGCGGAAGGGGCGCTCTCGCCCGCCGGCCGGGCCCGCTTCCTCGCCGCCGACCTCTCGCTGCTCGCCGACAACGAACGGGTCATCGACCGGCTCAGGCAGCACTACGACCGGATCGACGTCCTGGTCCTGGCGGCCTCGTTCATCCGCCAGAAGAGGCACGTCACCGCCGAAGGCCGCGAGGCGTCGTGGATGCTCTTCCTCGTCTCGAAGTACCTCTTCGTGACCGGCCTGGCCGACCGGCTCGCCGCCGCCGGCCGTCCGGTGATCGTCAACACCGCCGTCCCCGGCACCAGGCCGGACGCCATCGACTTCGACGACCTCGAACTCGCCGGGCGGTTCACCTTCTCCAGGGCCAACGCCCAGCAGCGCCGCGCCAACGAGCTGCTCGGCATCCTCGCCACCCGGAACGCGGATCTCTCCTACATCACCTGGGGCCCGCGCAACCTGGTCAGGACCAGCTTCGCCGGGGAGACGGGCCCGGTCATGAAGTGGACGGCGGCGCTCCTGGCACCGCTGGTCGGGCAGGACCCCGGCGACGCCGTACGCCCCGTCATCCGCCTGATCGACGACCCGCGCCCCGGCCGCGCCGCGTACCGGGGCGCGAAGGAGGCCGGTCTCGTGCCGGGCCCGGACGACGAGGGCGACGCCGAGCGGCTCGCCCGCGCCGTCGAGCGCATGGTCACCGGCTGACGAGGTCCTCCAGGCGGCGCGCGGCGCCCTCGATGTCCAGGCGGCCGGTCCAGATGGCGGCCGGGTCGGCGGGGATCAGGTGCTCGCGCGCGGCGTCCTCGACGCGGAAGTCGACCGGCGCGGCCTCGCCGTCGTACAGGGCGCGGATCGGGCCGGGCGCGCCCTCCGGGCAGTGGGACCCGAAGCAGATCGCGGCGGCGTTCGGCAGCGGGATCCCGGCGCGTTCGGCCAGCTCGTGCGCCCAGGACGGGTCGGGGCGGACGGGCCCGCGCTCGGTGAGCAGCCGCGTCAGGGCGTCGATCCCGGCGGCGCCGCCCCAGCCCTGCGCGGTCTCGTCGCGCACCGCCCAGCCGTCCAGGCCGGGCGGGCCGAAGCGGGCGCCGGGAGCGTACTCGACGGCCTCGTAGGGCCGGACGATGAGGAGCGCGCCGTTGGTGGTGCGCCAGAGTTCGTGCAAGCCCAGTTCGTGCCCCTGGCCGGCGCGGTCGAGGCGCAGGAGGCGCCACCGGCCGCTGCCGTCCCCAAGTGGGGTGGCCGCCCAGCCGCGGAGCGACTCGACCGCCCGGACGCGGTGGCGCTCCTCCGTCCACGGCCAGAGCGCGCGAAGGGCTCTGGCGCCCAGCGTGCCGAACGTGTGCCAGGTCCAGTTGGGTACGGGCCGGTCGGCCTCACCGATCAGGTACGGGCCCGCCGGGAGTCCGGCGGCCTCCTCCAGGATCCGGGTCAGGCGCCCGGCCGCCGAGACGAACGGCACGGAGCGCGCCACCGGGCGGTCTTCGAGCACCGCCCGCAGCGCGGCGGAGAGCCGGACGCAGTCGGCGGCGGCGCAGGCGGTCTCGGCGACCGCGGTACGCAGCTCGGCGGAGGTCAGCTCCGGCAGGACGGTGGTGAGCGCCTCGGCGGCGGCGCGCGGCCCGGTCAGGGCGGCGTCGAGCAGCGCGTCCGCCTGGTCCGCGCCGAGCGCGCGGAGGGCGGCCGAGCCGTCCGGGTCGACCGGGGACAGCCACTTCCACCAGCCCGGCGGCACGACCGGGACGGCGGCGAACCCGCTGAGGAGCTGGCGGGAGGAGAACGGAAGCCGGGCGGTCACGGTCCCGTCCGGGGCGGTGAGGGTGAGGACGCCTCCCGCGCAGCCGACGGTGCTCGGCTCCCGCGCCCCGGGGAAGGTGACCTCGGCGGTCGCGGGCGCGGACGGGAAACGGTTGTCCGGGTCCAGGGTGAGTCCGCGTTCCGTGGCACGGAAGTTCTGCCATTCGCCGTCGTGCAGGCGCCCGCGGTAGAGGGTGCCGTCGTCGCCGTACCAGAACCCGATGTCGTCCTCGCGGAGGCGGAATCCGATGTCGGGCCGGTCGAGCACTTCTCCGCGCGAGAGGACGGCCACGTCCGCGTACCGCCAGGCGATCGCGAGGTGGTCGCCGTTCTGGAGAACGGTGGTCTCCTCTTTCCAGCAATTGCGGCCGTGCAGGCGGGGCAGCGCGAGCTCGGCCGGGATCCCGCCGCGCAGGGTCCGCAGGAGCGCGGTGCGGGGGTCGGCGATTTCGAGATCGGGAACGGTGAAGCCGGATTGCACCAACGGCAGCAGGCGCGCCAGGGCGTGCCGGAGGTCGGGCACCGATTCCGTGGCGGCCTCGGCGGCCCAGCCGGCGGCGAGCCCGTTCAGGACGCGGCGGATTCCGGGCGCCGACAGGGCCCGGCGGAGAAGGGCGGGCCCGTCCTTGTCGATCGCGTCCAGGTCGAGGACGAACGCGTCCAGTTTCTCGGGCAGGTCCGCTTCGGTGGCGGCCTTCCCGAAGTCGGTGTCCAGATTCCAGAAGAGGGGCGCGTCGCGGTCCCTCGTGTCGGCCGCGGAGTAGTCCGGGACGGTCACGGGAATCGCCGGGTCGCCCGGCGGAAACCGCTTGCGGCGCTTCAGCCGGGATCCGGCCTGGTCGGCCAGCGCCATCAGCACGTCCTGGTCGCAGTCGTACGCGACCGTGCGGAACCATTTCCGGTCGACATGAGCGCCCGCTCCCGCGTCGGCGAGCACCGACAGCCGGATCTGGCGCACCTTCTCGGTCGCGGTATCGGCGGCGAGGAGGAGTTTCAGGAGGTCGTCGTCCTTCGCGGCCACCCGCGCCAGGGCGGGGCCGGCGGCGTTCCAGACCGTGTACGGCGCGGCGGAGAGGGCGCCAGCGCGCAGCAGCCGGGCGGCGAGGCCGTTCTCCGCGTCCCTCTTCCGGACGCCCGCCGCCTTGGCGAGCGTCCGCAGGTCGGTGAACATCCGCGCGTACGGCACGACCCCCGCGGCGAACGCCTTCTCCAGGATCTCGTGGAAGCGGTCGAGGGCGATGTCCGGAGAAAGATGCTCCGCCATGAGGCCGATGTGGGCGCGCAGGACCGTCGGCGCCACGGCCCCGGCCGGAACGAACTCCAGGTACGTGTCGTGGAGCCGTTCCATGTCGCGGAGAGCGGGATGGTTCTCTTCGGCGCGGCGGGCCTCGCCGAACGCCCAGGCCGCCAGTTCGGCCTCGCCCGCCGCGAGGAAGTCCCGGCACGCCCGCTCGAAATGGGGCGGCAGTCCGGGGGCCGGGAGCGGGCGCGCCGCCCTGGTCACCTTGGACTTCTCGATGGCCGTTTCCTGGAGGTTCATTCGCCGTGCTCCCTTCGGCGGGCCTGCCACCAGCCGGCGGCGCGGGCGATGTCGGGGCCGGTCGTCCACAGGTCGGCGGGGTCGTCGGGCATGAGGAGTTCACGGAACCGCCCGACCGCGCCCGAACGGCGGCTCCCGAAGGTCTTCCATTCCAGTCCGCCCTGGACCACGCGCTCGTCCCGGGTCGCCTTCAGCAGCTCGATCACGTCGGCGGGCAGGCCCGACTCCTCCAGCGGGGGACGCGGGTACGACAGGACGAACCCGTCCTTGTCGCCGTACAGGATCCCGACCGCGTTGGCGGTGGTGATCCCGGCCTGGGCGGCCAGCTCCCTCGCGGCGTCCGCGCCGGCCGGCGGCGGGCCCTTGTCGGCCAGCAGCCGCTCGGCGCGGCGCAGGAGATCCGGGCTGAACCTGCCCTGGGGGACGGTCTCCACGGGGATCTGCCCGTCCGGGAACTCGGTGGGGCCGAAGCCGCCGTCCGGCGCGTACTCGATGGCCGCGAACAGGTCCCGGCCCTGGCTGCGGCCGCTCACCACGAGCAGCGCGCCGTTCGAGGTCCGCCACAGCGCGAGGTGGGGAAGGCCGGAGCCGCTGAACGGCCGGTCGAACCAGTGCAGCCGCCAGCGCCCGCTGCCGTCGCCCAGCCCGGTGTTCGCCCAGGCGTTCAGCTCCGAGACGGTCCGGTCCGGGAAGCGGTCCCACGGCCACAGCCGGCACATCAGCTGTCCCGTCATCCGCTCGAACTCCGAGGCGACCCACTCCGTCCCGCTCAGGTCGTCGAGGGTCCGCAGGTGGACCGGTTCCCGCGGGGCCGGGCCGTCCGCCGCAGCCTCGACCAGATACCCGGACAGCAGCCGGAGCCGCATCAGCGTGGGCAGGAAGGGGGTCGGCAGGTCCGGCGCGGTCTCCAGCAGCGGGAGGAGCGGCGGGCGGGGCGGCAGGCCCTCCTTGACCAGCACCACGTGCTCCTCGATCAGGCAGCGCGCCGCGCGCACCAGCCGCGCGGCGACCGTCTGCGCCAGCCCGGAATCGGTGATCTCGGGCAGCAGCTCCGCGACGAAGGCGCCGCGCCTGATCAGCCCCACCCCGGACCACCGGGGCAGGACGGGCTCCAGCAGGCGCAGGACGGCCGCCCGGTCCAGCGACCGCAGCCACGCCGATCCGGCCGGGTCCACCGCCTCCCGCGCGCTCCACGCGGCGGGCGGGAGCACGGACGCCTGCCGGGGAGTGAACGCGGTCCTGGCGACCTCCGTGCCGTCCGGCGCGGTCACGGTGATCACGCCGTCCCGGAGCCGGACGTCGTGCCGTACGGAGGACCCGGGGAAGGTGACCGTTCCGGTGCCGGGCGCCTCGGGACGGGCCGTGCGGGAGGCGGCCTCCAGCCTCAGGCCGTCCCCGGCCGGGCCGTCCACGACGAACGTCTGCCAGTCGCCGCCGGGTCGCGGGCGCGACGCGTACCAGGACCCGCCGTCGAACCACGGCATCAGGTCGCCCGGGCAGGAGCCGAGCGTCCAGGTGCCGCCCTTCCCGTCCGCCGCGACGACCTCGCCCTTCCTCCGGACGGTCACGTACGCGCCGTGCTGGAGGACGGACTCCGTGCCGGCTCGCCGCCTGACGTCCTGCGCCGGCGGCACCGCCCGCATCCCGATCTCCTCCAGGATCCCGGTGCGCAGCTCCGCCACCAGCGCGTCCACCGGATCGCCGATCTCCACCTCGGCCAGGAATCCGGGATTGCGCTCCAGGAAGCGGTGGCCCTTGTCGTACAGCCAGGAGACGGCCCGGTCGAGGCGGGCCAGGACGCCGGACTCCAGGTCGGCCTTGAGGATCTCCCTCAGCTCGGCGTCGGGCGCATCGTGCCAGGGGGCCGGGGTCGGCGGGACCGCCGCCGGGTCGGTGCCGGACGGCGGCTCGCCCGTACGCGGGAACAGGTGGTCCGCGCCCTGGTCGGCGAGGCGGAGCAGGACGCCCGCCGGGCAGGGGCGGCCGGCGTACCACTCCAGCGGCAGCCGGGTCCCGGCGCCCGCGTCGGCGAGCGTCTCCAGCCACCGGTCCCGGTTCTCGCCGTCCGGCTCGGCCGCGATCAGCAGGTCCATCAGCCCGCCGTCCCGGGCGGCGACGTCCGCGAGCGCGGGCGCGGCGGCCGCCCAGATCGTCGGCGGGGCCTCGGGCAGCAGGCCGTCGCGCAGCAGGCGGGCGGCGAGGAACTCGTCCTCCTCGCGCTTCCCGAGCCCCGCCGCGGCGGCCAGCCTCCGCAGGTCGGGGAACACGCGGGCGTACGGGATCAGGCCCGCGTCGAAGCCCGCGCGGACCACCTCGCGGAACCGCGCGTGCGCCTCGTCCGCCGCGAAGTGGGCGCTCAGGTCCTTCGCGTGGTCGCGCAGCACGGTCGGCGCGACCACGCCGTCCGGGACGAGTTCGAGCAGGACCCGGTGCAGGCGCGCGACGTCCCGGAGCCCCTCGTCCTTCTCGACCTTGCGGGCCTGCGTGAACGCCCATGTCGCGACCTCGGCCGACCCCGCCGTGAAGGCCCGGCACGCCTCCTCGTAGAAGTCGATCCGGTCCGCGGGCGGCAGCGGCGCCGCCAGCTTCCTCAGGCCGGACTTGAGCTTGCGGGGGTGGTCGGTCGCGGCGCCGGCGACCAGGGCTGCGAGTTCCGGGGTCATGGTGATCGATTATCGGCCGCCCGCCACGCGCATGGCGCCGGGCCGCCCCCGGACCGGTTCCCTCGGCTTCCTGGACGTAGTCGCCACCGCCAGGTACCTTGTGAGGCATGGTACCGGGTGACGCATCGAACCTGCTGACCCAGATGCGGCGGGGCGCGCTGCCGTACTGCGTGCTCGCGCTGCTGCGCGACGGCGAACGGTACGGCGTGGAGATCGTCCGCCTGCTGGCCGAGGTCGACGGCCTGGTCACCAGCGAGGGCACCATCTACCCGCTGCTGTCACGGCTGCGCCGGCAGGGCCTGGTGGAGACGACCTGGCGGGAGTCGGCGTCCGGCCCGCCACGGCGCTACTACCGGCTCACCGCCGACGGCGGCCGGGCCCTCGGCGTCTTCGCGACCGAATGGGCGCGCTTCCGCGACGCCGTGGAGGGCTTCGTCGGAACGGAAACGGAGATCTGATGACTAGCACCGACCATCTCATCACCGAGTACCTCGACCGGCTGGAGGCGGCGGCCCGCACCCTGCCCGCGGAACGGCGCGCCGACCTGCTCGCCGAGATCAGGGAGCACATCGCCGTCGCGGTCGCCGAACAGGCCGGCGATTCCGAGGCCGGCGTCCGGAACGTCCTCGACCGGCTCGGCGACCCGGCCGCCATCGTCCGCGAGGCCGCCGCCGACGCCCCTGCGGACCTCCCGGCGCCCCGCCGCGGCGCGTTCGGCATCACGGGCGCCGCCCTGGCCCTGGCCGCGGCCGCTGCCGGGATCCTCCTGCCCGTGATCGGCTCGCTGATCGCCGCCGCCCTGATCTGGGTGCTGACCCGCTGGCCCGTCCACCACAAACTGCTCGTGGCCGCGGCCTGGCCCATCGGCCTCGGCATGGGCGCCTGGCACGCCGGGCCGGGCGCGTCCGAGTCCACGATGTGCTCGCCGGACGGCACCTGCACCACCGACGGCCTGCCCATCGAGGCCCAGATGGGCCTCGGCCTGGCCCTGATGCTCGCCGCGGTCCTCGCGACCGCCCTCGTCGCCCGCCACGACCGCCGCGCGGCCTGACAGCGGCCCCTACTCCACGTCCGGGAACGTCCACACGGCGCGGGGCCCCGGACCGACCGCGAGCGTCGACCGGCCGATGCGCTCCTCATGGCGGGACGAGACGGAGCGGTTGAGCGACATGTCGATCCGCCGCAATCCGACCTGGTCGCGCGGTACGACGTCGAGGCGCATCTTGGTGCCGCCGCGAAGCGCGACGACGCCGCCGTTCGGGAGCGGGCGGACGGTGAAGCCTCCGGCGCGCAGCAACGGGACCGTGTCGGCCAGGTCGCCGCTGGTGATCGCGATCCGGACGCCGGTCACATCGCGCATCAGGCGGTCGCGGTAGAGGTCCGGCAGGTACCGCTCCCGCCCGACATCGCCGGGGTAGGCGGGCGGTTCGGTGTTGCCGCGCGGATCGGCGAAGTACTCGGCCCGGTATTCCATGCCCCAGCCGAGGAACGCGTCGATCTCGTCGGTGGCGTAGACCGCGTCGAACCACGGCACCGGAACGCCATCGCCGAAATCGCGTGTCTGCAGGAACTGGACCGGGTCGGCGACACCCTGGTCACGCATCCCCTCGACGACCGTGGCCAGGCCACCGGCGCGTTCGACGGAGACCGCCATCCCGGCGGAGCCGTATCCGGTGTCGGGAAGGTCGCCCACCCCGAACAGTTCGAAATAGGTCTCCCGGCCGAACAGGTAGCGGCCCTTCCAGGTGACCCCTCCCGTACCGGTCGTGGTACGGACCTGGAAATGCGCGAACTCCCGCAGGTAGGCGGAGTGCTCGACGGCATCGGCGGTCACCCGGTCGAGCACACCGTAGGCGTGGTTGAAGAACAGCAGTTGCGGCCGGTTCTCCTGCCCCCGGGCCGCCGTCCCCGCCTCGGCCGTACCGGCGAGAAGGACCGTGAGCGTCGTCGCGAGAGCCGCGAACGCCTGCGCCATCCGGGAGATCAGCATGCGCCCGATGCTAAATCGGGAGACTGCCGCTGTACACGCCACCCGCTGATACCAGAGGGACAATGCCCCGCCGCCCCGGCCGCCCCGCGAAAGACCCAAGAAGGGCACATCACCTTCACTTTTCCGACCTGTGCAGGAGCACATCTCGCGCACACCCTTCCCGCCCACAACGGCCGCCATCGGCCATGATGCGCGAGAACTCCCCCCATTGCCCGCGTACGGCCGGGCAATGCCCTCCCGCCTCAGCAGCGCGAGAACGCCTCGATAAAACACCAGAACATCCCGTCACCCATAAGTAGCTTCAGCCCATCAGAGTTCAGTGCGGAGGTCTCACACCACGTGATGCGGTACGGCGCCGTCCGGCACCCTGGTCTGCCACGACCGCATCGAAGCCCGACGGCGCGCTCCCATCCGTCCAATCCATGGACGCGGACCCCGGCCACGATGGAACGTGCAACAGCACCGAGTTCGTTCACCCGGAGTCATCGATGACCATTCGCCGTGTCATGCCCGACATCCAGTCCGACGCCGTGCCCGCCAGCCGCGAGTTCTACGAACGGCTCGGGTTCGAGCAGGTCATGGACGCCGGCTGGATCGTGACGCTGGCCTCCCCGTCCAACCCGACGGCGCAGGTCAGCCTCATCACCAGCGACGAGACCGCACCGGTCGTCCCCGACCTGAGCGTCGAGGTGGACGACGTGGACGCGGCCTACGAGGCCATGCGGAAGAGCGGGGCCGAGATCGTGCACCCGCTGCAGGACGAGGAGTGGGGCGTGCGCCGCTTCTTCGTCCGCGACCCCAACGGCCGGGTGGTCAACGTCCTGACCCACCGGTAGGGGTACGGCGGCCCCGCACCGTCCGGCGCGGGGCCGTTCGATCACGCGCGGCGCCCCGCTTCGTCGACCACGGCGGAGTGGAGGAGGGCGAACTGCGTGTCGCCCATGTACCGGTAGGTCCGGGGATCGAGGATGATCCCGACCCGGGCGTCGCCTTGGCGGTCCCGGCCGAAGAGGACGCCGATGCCCGCACGTCCGGCGTAGTCCTTGACGTTCTTCTTCACCCGCACCCCGGGGATCTTCGCGAGGGCGCGGTAGAGGGCGGCGTTCTTCTCCGGCGGGATGAGGTGGTTCTCGCGGAAGAGTCCGGAGATCACACCGAACGTGGTGACGTCCCGGCCGTCGTCCCGGTGGTCCTTCCGGACGCGGGCGAGGAGGGCGCCCGGCTCGGTGGGCAGCGAGGCCACGTAGGCGTAGGTCTTGTTCGGGAGCGAGTTCCAGATCCCC
This sequence comes from Spirillospora sp. NPDC029432, assembly GCF_040703975.1. NCBI lineage: Bacteria > Bacillati > Actinomycetota > Actinomycetes > Streptosporangiales > Thermomonosporaceae > Spirillospora > Spirillospora sp. NPDC029432. The sequence continues at coordinate 33,710 of NZ_JBEZWH010000032.1, read as the reverse complement.
GGGCCGCCGATGTCCCCTCCGTTGAAGCCGGGACGCGGGACGCCCGGGCGGCGCTTCTCCCCAGGGCTCAGGATGTAGGAGCGGCTGATCTCCTGGTTCTGGACGGACGACGCCATCTGCTTGCCGTCGAACCTCCACCACTCCTCGACCGTCACCCTGCCCTTCCGCATGGCCTCGGGCCCGCCGACGTTCCCGCTCTGGAGGGCATATGCCGCCTTTGTACGGGTGTAGACCCACTGATCGGGGGCGGGACGGGCCGGCGCGGTCGGCGCCTGCCGCTCGACGGTCGCGGCCGCGAGCTCCAGCGTCCGCAGGTTCACCTCGCCGGGGCCGGCCTCCGGAGCCGTACCGAACTGCGCCACCGCGACCGCCGCGGCGGCCGTCGCGGCGAGCCCGCCCAGAAGCATCGAACGGCGCCCGACGCGGGGACGGCGCCGCCCCGGTTCGAGCTCCCGCTGCAGGTAGGCCCAGGCGCGGGCGCGTGCGGCGGGATCCTCCGGCACCTCTGGACGGAACCGGGCGATGAGGGCGATCTCTTCGTCGTTCACGCGTCCTCCTGGAGCGGGTCGATGTCGCCGAGGGCCCGGCGGAGCTTTCCGCGCACGCGGAGCAGGCGGGACCGGACCGTGCCCAGCGGCAGGCCGAGCGCCTGCCCGGCCTCCTCGTAGGTCAGGTCCGCCCACGCGATCAGGAGCAGCAGGTCGCGTTCACCGTGCGTCAGCTTCGCCAGCGCAGCCGCGATCCGGGGGCCGAGCCCCTGCGCGATCAACCGCTCGTCGCTGTCGCGCTCGAACGGCTCCGCGGCCCATTCGGCGCCGGTACGGGCGAGCGTCTCGTGGTGGCGGCGCTCGACCCTCCGGTGCTGCCGGATCAGGTTGGTGGCGATGCCGTACAGCCACGGCCTGGCGTCCGGACGGCTCAGGTCGTACCGGCTCCTGCCACGGAACGCCGCGGCGAACGTCTCCGCGCCGACGTCCTCGGCGATCCCGGGGCCCAGCCGCCGCGCCACGTACCGGTGTATCTCGTCCCAGTGCCGCTCGAAGATCTCGGCGAACCGCTCCGGGTCATCGAGGGACGCGCCGATGGCCTCGCCGTCGGTCGCCCCTCCGGTGCCCGGAGGTCGTGTGATCATCACCAACCCTGTCTCCCTGATCCGGTGGATCGGTCAACCAGTACTTGGCGACACGGGTCCCGCTTGTTCCGGATCAGTCCCAGTAGTTGAAGACGAGCTCCCCGACAGTGTGAGGCTTCCAGTACGCGACCTGCGCAAGCTCGGCCTCGGCCAGCGCGGAGAGGTCGGCTTGGTCCAGCGGCGTACGGAGCTCCTCCATGCTCATGAGGCGGAACGAGCCCAGCTCGGCCACCACCGCCGCGACCTCCGGCTCCTCGACGAAGCGGACCTCCATCTCCCCCTTCGCCGGCGGAACGGCGAGCGCGAGCAGCGCCAGATGCCGATGAGCGAGTATCGCGACCCGCCACTCACCGCGAACGATGACCGCGGTGTAGAAATTGGGCGTCACCCCCGGCGAGGCGATCCCCTCCACCCGAGCATCGAGCCACCGCGCCGCCGCGTGACAGACACGCGCGAACTCCTTGCGATCGCCATCAGGCAAGGACGCGGATTCAACTCCCCAGAACCCCGTCACCCCACGCGGCAGCCTGTATCTATCCATTTGCGCCACACTCAAGCACTAGGAACACTTCAAGGTCTCGACAAGGCACCGAAACTCATCTCGCTCCACGACGAGCACCGGGCCATCAGAATCCTGACTGTCGCGGAATGCCACGAACTCCAAGAGGGGGGCGACCTCTACGCAGTTGTCCCCCTGCGCAGTACTGCGCGATGACTTCCGCCAAGTCACGCCAACCACCCCAACTCCTTCAGGATCCGACGAAGCATTTGGAACGCAGCCCACATCAAAGACCCTTCAATGTCTCAGCGAAACGTTGAAAATCCTGGCTGCTCGTAACGACCTTCGGCCCGTCTGGATGCTTGCTATCGCGCACGAGGATGTCCCCGGCAACCGACGCGATCTCAACGCACTGGTCACCATCATCATGACTCCGACCAGCCTTGCGCCAGACAGCTTCGTGGCAGTCCACCTCCCCTACCCTCACGGCGAACGCTTCTCCGGCATCAGCCCATGCTTCAAGGTGTCAACGAAGCATCGAAACACATCACGATTTACAACAAGCATGGGACCATCAGAATTCCGACTGTCACGGAATGCGACAGCCCCCGAGAGGGAGGCGACCTCGACGCAATTGTCACCCTGTTCGCTGCTACGAGAGGCCTTTCGCCAGGTCACGTCACTCACCCCCATCCCTCTTCAAGGCTTGGACGAGGCGCCGAAACTCACCGCGCTCCACGACAAGCATCGGCCCACAAGGGTCCTTACTGTCGTGAACGACGATGGCATTCGCCACGGAAGCCACCTCGACACAGTTGGAACCATCTTCCTTGCTGCGAGAGGACTTGCGCCAGATCATTCCGCAACTCCACCCCTCTTCAAGGTCTCAACAAAGCGCCGAAAGTCGTCACGATTCACGATGAGCATGGCGCCAACGGCATCTTTGCTGTCACGGATCGCTACACCAAGCACTACACCACCGGCCACAGCAGCAGCCTCGATGTACTGATCGCCGTCCTCATGACCGCGGGAAGCCTTACATCAAACGGCATCGCGAAAGTCCACCTTCCCCTTCTCTTTCGCAAGCCGCCCGATCTACTCAGCTTGCTTCATTACCTCAATGAGGCGCCGGAATCTCACACGCTCAATAGTCACCTTTGGGCCAGCAGGATCCTTGCTGTCCCGAAAGGCAACCCCTCCAGCAAGGGAAGCGACTTCAACACACTGATCTCCGTCATCATAACTGCGCCGCGCCTTGCGCCAGATGACCTCATTCAGCTCCTCCATCTTTCGTTCATCACCCTTCGTATCAGCGACCGCGAATCTTCCGTATTGTGAGACTTGGCGTTCAACAACTGCATCGATTGGCTCATATTCGCGAGTTCAGATGGATCCCGGCTTGTCTCCCCTCCGTTCGCCTTGACGATATAGGCGATCTCACTTCGGTCCGCCAAAGTCGCTATGGTGAACGAGCCTCGCACGCCTCGATAGTAGACGTTCTTGGCGACCTGCAAGAAGACCCCTTCTTGCAGGGACATCTCGATCAGCGACTTGAGCTGGTCGTACATGACCTCGGCCGAACCGACCTGGCGATACAGGACGCTCTCTTCGAGCACTACGCTGATCATGGGGCGAGGGTTTCTGGAGAGGATTTCCTGGCGCCTCATGCGGGCCGACACCGCATCCTCGTCATCCAGGAGGACGTGAGCGTATGCCTCCGTCTGGAACAGTCCGTAGACGAAGTGACTCTCGTACACGCGCAGCTGGTCTGCCGTGGCCTCGACCTTGGGGAAGGCCAGGAAGTGGCGCGGATACCTGATCAGCTTGGTCTTCTCCAGAAGGCCTTCCCACGCCGCGACGATCGCGCCGCCGGCCTTGAGCGCCTGGTCCAGGCGTACGGCGAAGTCCCTCCGGCACTTGGTACGGCCGCATTCCACGTGACTGATGTACGAGCGCGCGACGTTGACCAGTTGCGCCAGCTCCCCCTGCCTCAGACCCGCCGCCTCCCGGCCCCGCTTGACTTCCGTGCCGAAGTCCAGCAGTGCGGGGTCGATCTTCGGCCTGGCGCTGCTGCCGGGCATGTTGGTCTCCCTCTCGCGAGAGCGGCGCGCTAACCGTTGCTAGCCGTTTGCGATTGATTGATGACTCTCCGATGAGAGTACGCCCGACTATGCCTTCATGGTGGTCGTTCGAGCACACAGGGTGACTTCGGCGGCGGGCCGGGGTCGGTCGCATCCCCATGGAGGGAACTGGCCATGTCAGCAGTGGCTTTCGCGCCGGAGACGCCGGCTCTCGTACTCGCTCACACCGATCAGGCGCCTTCTCGGGCGCGGCGCTTCCTGGTGGGGCGCTACCGGGAGCTCGGGATCGCGGACGACTACGTCGGGCGGCTCGTGGTTACCGAACTGGTTACCAACGCCTATCGGCACGTCGGGTACGGCTTCATCGTCGTCCGCGTCTTCCCGGACGAGCGGGACGGGACGGTCGTCATCGAGGTCTGGGACCAGGGCATCGCGTTGCCCTCAGTCCAGCCTGAGGACCACGAGGCGACCTGCGGGCGCGGGTTGCGACTGGTGGGCGAACTCGTACAGGCGTGGGGTGTTCGCCTGTTGAACGAGGAGGGCAAGGTCGTATGGGCCCGACTCGTGCGGTGACCGTTCGGGATTGTTTTCCACAGGGTGTGGACAGTGATCTCGATCTGGCGCTGTTCACGTTGCGGCGTGCGTTCCCCGGGGTCTGCATCTGGTACGGCGAGTACAGCGGTTCGCTGTGGGCGCTCCTGCCCGATCGGCTCGTGGAGGCCAAGAACGCCGCCGCGCTTGACCGCAAGCTACGCGCGGAGGGGGTCGGACGCCGGGTGGATGTCATGCGAATGCGTACGCCGTCCAGGCCTCTGCGGAGGCAGGACGGGGCGTGGGCCTACCGAAGGCCTGTGTCTGGGCAAGGGCTTTCGGCCGCGACCGGAGCGGCGGGGGCTTCTCCGGTGGCTGAGTGGGCGCTCGCGACTGGTTCGCGGTCTGGTCGGCCTCGTTGATCGCTGGTGAGGTGTGCGGCCGGGCGGTCAGGTGATGCGGTCGATGATGAGGGGGTGGAGGTCGGGGGTGCCGGTCTCCTCGATGGTGTACGCGCCGTCCAAGGACTCTAGGGCTCGGGGGAAACGGTCCATGTCGTCGGCGTAGAGGGAGAGCAGGGGCCGGCCCTTGGTGACCTTGTCGCCTGGTTTGGCGTGGCAGAGGATGCCCGCGCCGAACGAGACCGGGTCCTCCTTGCGGGCGCGGCCGGCGCCGAGGCGCCAGGCGGCGACGCCTACGCCGAAGGCGTCCAGGCGGGTGAGGACGCCGGTGGCGGGGGCCAGGACCTCGTGGGTCTCGCGGGCTACCGGGAGGGGGGCCAAGGGGTCGCCGCCCTGGGCGGTGATCATGCGGCGCCAGACGTCCATGGCCGAGCCGTCGCGGAGGGCGTCGGCGGGGTCCTTGGCCGAGGCCAGGCCGGCGGCCGCGAGCATCTCGCGGGCCAGGGCGAGGGTGAGTTCCACGACGTCGGACGGGCCGCCGCCGGCGAGGACCTCGACGGATTCGGCGACCTCCAGGGCGTTGCCGACGGCGTTGCCCAGGGGGCGGTCCATGGCCGTCAGCAGGGCGACGGTGTGCAGGCCGTGGTCGGTGCCGATGGCGACCATGGTCTCGGCGAGTTCGCGGGCGTCCGGGAGGGTCTTCATGAACGCGCCGGAGCCGACCTTCACGTCCAGGACGAGCGCGCCCGTCCCCTCGGCGATCTTCTTGGACATGATCGAGGAGGCGATCAGCGGGATCGACTCGACGGTGCCGGTGACGTCGCGGAGGGCGTACAGCTTGCGGTCGGCGGGGGCCAGGCCGGTGCCGGCGGCGCAGACGACGGCGCCCGTCTCTTCGAGGACGCCCAGCATCTCGGCGGGTGAGAGGGACGCCCGCCAGCCGGGGACGGCTTCGAGTTTGTCGAGGGTGCCGCCGGTGTGGCCGAGGCCGCGGCCGGAGAGCTGGGGTACGGCCGCGCCGCAGGCCGCGACCAGGGGCGCGAGAGGAAGGGTGATCTTGTCGCCGACGCCGCCGGTGGAGTGCTTGTCGGTGGTGGGTCGGGACAGGGACGACCAGTCCATCCGGTCACCGGAGTCGATCATCGCCTGGGTCCAGGCGGAGACCTCGGGACGGGTCATGCCGTTGAGCAGGATCGCCATGGCCAGGGACGACATCTGCTCCTCGGCGATGTCGCCGCGGGTGTAGGCGGCGATCGTCCAGGCGATCTGGTCGGGCGTGAGTTCGGCGCCGTCGCGCTTGGCGCGGATGACGTCGATGGCGTCCACCGGTCAGCTCCTCGTGATCAGGTCGTCGGGGCCGAAGGCGTCCGGGAGGACCTCGGACATGGGGCGGATGCCCGACACGGTCTCCAGCAGCATTTCCGGGCCGCCGTGCTCGTACAGGAGCTGGCGGCAGCGGCCGCAGGGCATGAGGGGGGCGCCGTTGCGGTCGACGACGGAGACGGCGAGGAGGCGCGGCCTCCCCGAGGCGCCCTCGCCGTAGAGGGCGCTGGTCAGGCTGCATTCGGCGCACAGGCCGACGCCGTACGAGGCGTTCTCGACGTTGCAGCCGGTGATGACGCGGCCGTCGTCGACGAGGGCGGCCGCGCCGACGGGGAAGCCCGAGTACGGGACGTACGCGCGGCCCATCGCGGTGCGGGCGGCCGTGCGGAGCGCCGGCCAGTCGACGTCGTGCATCAGCGGGCCTCTCCCTTGCGGTAGCGCTGGCCGTTGCTCGCGGGCATCCGGAGCCGCTGGCTGGCCAGGGCGAGGACGAGCAGCGTGGTCAGGTGCGGGGTGAACGAGACCAGCTCGCCGGGCACCGTGTCGCTGAGCAGGAACCAGGTGAGCAGGCCGGCGGCGGCCACGACCGCGAGGGCGGCGCCGACGAACGCGTTGCGGACGGCGGCGCGGTCGTGGTCGGTGGCGACCAGCGGGCGCAGCCGGTTGCCGCGGTACAGCTGCCAGAACGCGACGGCGACCAGGATGATCGTGACGAACAGCAGCAGGGCGTGGACGGCCTCGCCGCCGCCGCGCACGTTCATCGCGTCGGTGTAGCCGAACAGCAGGGACCCGGTGGCGAGCCCGCCGGGACGCCAGTTGCCGAAGATCATCGCGGCCAGGCCGATGAAGCCGCGGCCGCCGGTCTGGCCGTCCTGGTAGACCGGGGCGGCGACGGTGACCAGGAACGCGCCGGCGAGGCCGGAGAGGGCGCCGGAGATGGTGACGGCCGCGTACTTCATCCGGTAGACGTTCACGCCCAGCGACTCGGCCGCGTACGGGTCCTCGCCGCAGGACCGGACGCGCAGGCCGAACGCCGTGCGCCACAGGACGAAGAAGCTGATCGGGATCAGCGCGATCGCGACCAGGGTGAGCAGCGACATGTCGGTGGTGAGGCCGCGCAGGATCCCGGCCAGGTCGGAGACCAGGAACCAGTGCGTGTCCTCCAGCGAGCCCAGGAGGTCGGGGCTCTTCCAGCCGAAGAAGTCGCCGCCGGACAGGACCGGCGCGGTCACGCGGTCGATCGGATCCACGGGGGGAGACTGCCGGGGGCCGCCGCCGAGCGCCTTCGCCTCGCCCGTGTTGAAGATCAGGCCGGCGAGGAACTGGGTGAGGCCCAGGCCCAGGATGTTGATCGCGACACCGGAGACGATGTGGTCCACGCCGAACGACACGGTCGCGATGGCGTGCAGGAGGCCGCCGAGGGCGCCGCCGATGATCCCGGCGACGACACCGGCCCACGGGCCCCACTGGAAGCCCGCCCAGGCGCCGGTCCAGGTGCCGAGGATCATCATGCCCTCGAGGCCGATGTTGATGACCCCGGCGCGTTCGGACCACAGGCCGCCGAGGCCGGCCAGGAAGATCGGCACGGCGAGCCGGAGGGCGGCGCTGACCGTGCCGGACGAGGTCACGTCGTCGGCGCCGGTGATCACCCGGACGAGCGACAGCAGCACCAGCAGCACGCCGGTCAGGATCAGGTAGTGCGGCCAGCGCAGCTTCAGCCTGCCGTTGCCGTTCGCGCCGTTCTTCAGCTTCCCTGCCACGGAGGCGGCGGTCATGACGAGGCCCCCTTCGCGAGGTCGTGGCCGGTGGCGAGTTCGGTGGCGACCGTGCGCTGCTGCAACCTGATCTCCCAGCGGCGGACCAGCTCGTACACGATGACGACGGTCAGCACGACCACGCCCTGCATGACCCCGACGATCTCCTTCGGCACGTCGACCTCCTGGAGCACGTCGGAGGTCTGGTCGAGGAACGCGAACAGCAGCGCCGCCAGCGCGATCCCGGCCGGATGGTTGCGGCCGAGAAGCGCCACCGTGATGCCGGTGAAGCCGAGCCCGGCGGGGAAGTTCAGCGAGTACTCGTACGAGGCGCCGAGCAGCTCGGGCATCCCGATCAGGCCGGCCACCGCGCCCGACATCACCATCGTGATGACGATCATCTTGCGGGCGCTGACGCCGCTGGCCTGCGCGGCCGTCGGCGACATCCCGGAGATCTTCAGATCGAAGCCGAACCGGGTGTGGTTGATGACCACCCAGAACACGATCCCGACGACGACCGCGAGCGGCAGCAGCCCGTACACCGAGCCGGGCAGGTCGGTGAGCGTCGGCGCGACCACCAGCGCGGTGATCGCGGCGAACGCCAGCGCGCCCAGCACGCCGAGGATCAGCCCGACAGAAGCGCCGCGGCCGGGGTGGGCGTCGGCCTGGCGGCGGTGCACCGAGTAGATGATCGCGGCCGAGCCGGCGACCAGGACGATCGCCAGGCCGGGCCCGGAGAACAGCGCGGTCAGCATGTCGTTGAACTTGCCGACCTGGCCGGACTCGGGGATCTTCGGGGTGGCGACGTTGTTGCTGCCCGGCCGCACCTCGGCGAGCCGCTTGTCGTTCAGCAGGTACGCGATCAGCCCGGTGGCGATCGCGTTCAGCATGATCGTGGAGAGCACCTCGCTGACCCCGCGGGTCACCTTGAGGATGCCGGCGATCGCGGCCCACAGCCCGCCGACCAGCATCGCCGCCACGATCACCAGGAACTGGCCGAACGGGGCGGGCAGCGCGAGCGCGCCGCCGAGCGAGGCCGCCAGCATGGCCGCCAGCCGGTACTGGCCGTCCACGCCGATGTTCAGCAGCGCCATCCGGAAGCCGATCGCCACCGCGACCGCCGACAGGTAGTAGCGGGTGGCGCGGTTGAGGATGTCGACGATCGAGTTGTCGGTGGTGCCGTAGTCGACCATCGCCTGGATCGAGCTGAACGGGTCGGCGCCGGTCACCCGGAGCAGCCCGATCGTGATCAGCAGCGAGATCAGCAGGGCGAAGACCGGCGCGCCGACCTGGAGTCCGAGCCCGCTCGGCCCGAGCCCCTGGAGGATCGCCTTCCACGCCGGGACGGCGGGAGCCGCGGCCGGCGGTCCGCCGGCGGGCTTCTCCGGGTCGTTGTCCCGGTCGTTCTTGGAGACGCTCATGAGTCGTCCTCGCCGGTGGCGCCGGTCATCGCGGAGCCCAGCTCCTCGGGGGTGACCGTGCCCGGGTCGACCTCCGCGACCAGCCGGCCGCGCAGGATCACGTGCAGGGTGTCGGACATACCGATGAGTTCCTCGAGATCGGCACTGATCAGCAGGACGGCCAGCCCGGCGGCGCGGGCCTGGCGCAGGTACTCCCAGATGGCGGCCTGCGCGCCGACGTCGATGCCGCGGGTCGGATGGGCGGCGATCAGCAGGCGCGGGTCGCCCGACATCTCCCGGCCGACGATCAGCTTCTGCTGGTTGCCGCCCGACAGCGCGGCGGCGGGCACGTCGATGCCGGGGGTGCGGACGTCGTACTCGCGGACGATCCGGGTCGTGTCGGCGCGGGCGCCGCGCCGGTCGATCCACGGGCCGCGCACGTTGGGGCGCCGGGTCTGGTGGCCCAGCATCCGGTTCTCCCAGAGGGCCCCTTCGAGGATGAGCCCGTGCCGGTGCCGGTCCTCGGGGATGTAGGCGATCCCGGCCTCGCGGCGGCGCCGGGTCGGCCAGGCCGTGATGTCGTCGCCGCCGTACGCGATCGTGCCCGAGTCGGCGGGGCGGATCCCCATGATCGCCTCGATCAGCTCGGACTGGCCGTTGCCCTCCACCCCGGCCAGGCCGACGATCTCGCCGCGCCGGATGCGCAGCGACACGTCGTCGACCACGGGACGGCCCGCGTCGGTGAGCACCGTCAGGCCGTCCACCTGGAGCTGGACGTCCTCGGTGACCGTGGACTCGCGAAGCTCGGGGGTGGGCAGCTCGGAGCCGACCATCAGCTCCGCCAGCTCCCGGGACGTCACGCCGTCCGGGTCGAGCCGGGTCGCGACCGTGGTGCCGCGGCGCAGCACCGAGATGCTGTCGGCCACCGACAGGACCTCGTCCAGCTTGTGCGAGATGAACAGCACCGTGAGGCCCTCGGCGCGCAGGTCGCGGAGGTTGCCGAACAGCTCCTCGACCTCCTGCGGCACCAGCACCGCGGTGGGCTCGTCCAGGATCAGGACCTCGGCGCCGCGGAACAGCACCTTGAGGATCTCCACCCGCTGCCGGTCGCCGACCCCGAGGGTCTCCACCAGCACGTCGGGATCCACCCGCAGCCCGTAGGTCTCGGACATCTTCGCGATCCGCTCGCGGGCGGCGGCGAAGTCGATCCGCCCGACGTGCTTCGCCGCGCCCATGACCTTGCCCAGCCGGCTCGTCCGGCGCGGCTCGGCGCCCAGGATCACGTTCTCCAGCACGGTCAGGTTGTCGGCCAGCTTGAAGTGCTGGTGGACCATGCCGATCCCGCGGGCGATCGCGTCGGCCGGGGACCGGAACGCCACCTGCTCGCCGCCGACCTCGATGGTGCCCTCGTCCGGCCGCTGCATCCCGTAGAGGATCTTCATCAGCGTGGACTTGCCGGCGCCGTTCTCCCCGCACAGCGCGTGCACCTCGCCGCGCTCGATGGTGAGGTCGACGTCGCGGTTGGCCACCACGCCCGGGAAGCGCTTGGTGATCGACGTCAGCCGTACGGCCGGCCCCGCGCTCGCCGCGGGGGATCGTTCCCCCGCGGGGTGAACGTCAGGCACGTGTGCCCTCCTGACTCGCTGTCTGCGGTCCTGCGCCGCGGCACGCGCGCATGCCCCCGGCGCCTCTCCAGGCTCGCTGCCCGGAGAGGCGCCGGATCATGCGGCGCGCGCCCAGTAAGTGATCAGCGCCGGGTGATCAGGGCTTGGTCGGGACCTTGATCTTGCCGGCCACGATGTCGGCCTTGTAGCCGTCGAGCTTGGCCTTGACGTCGTCGACGTGGCCGCCGGACGTGGCGAAGCCGACGCCGTCGTTGGTCAGGTCGTACTTCTTCGTCCCGGCCTGGAACGTGTTGTTGGTGACCGAGTTGACGAAGTCGTACACCGCCAGGTCCACCCGCTTGATCATCGAGGTGAGGATCTGGTCCTTCACGCTCGCGACCGCGGGCTGGTTGTACTGGTCGGAGTCGACCCCGATGGCCCACTTCTTCGCGGCCCCGGCGGTCTGGATCACGCCGATGCCGGCGCCGCCGGCGGCGTGGTAGATCACGTCCGCGCCGGCGTCCAGCTGGCCCTGCGCGGCCTCCTTGCCGAGCGCCGGGTTCTTGAACCCGTCGAAGTTCGGCGGCTGGGTCAGGTACTTGGCCGGCAGGATCTCGATGTCGGACTTGGCGTGCTTGGCGCCCGCCTCGTACCCGGCCTGGAACTTGTGGATCAGCGGCACGTTCACGCCGCCGACGAAGCCGATCTTGCCGCTCTTGGACTTCAGCGCCGCGGCGGCGCCGACCAGGAACGAGCCCTGCTCCTCGGAGAAGCAGGCGCCCAGCACGTTCGCGCCCTCGACCTTGCACTGGTCGGCGTCCACGACCAGGAACTTGGTGTTCGGGAAGTCCTTGGCGACCTTGTTGATCGAGGTGGTGTACGCGAAGCCCACCCCGATCACCGGGTTGTAGCCCTGGTTCGCCATCAGCCGCAGCCGGGACTCCTTGTCGGAGTCCGGCTCGTCCGGCTTGGCCGAGATCTCGTTCGTCTCGATGTTCAGGTTCTTCTTGACCCGGTCCAGGCCGGCCGCGGCCGAGTCGTTGAACGACTGGTCGCCACGGCCGCCGATGTCGAAGGCCAGGCCGACCTTCAGGGTCTTCTTGTCGCCCTCGCCGCCACCGTCGGAGGCTTTCTTGCCACCGCAGGCGGCGGCACTGAGGGTCAACGCCGCGCCCGTCATGGTGACGAGCGAGATCTTCAGTCCACGGCGCAAGGCAGCGCTCCCTTCCCGATTCCCCAGAAATCGATCGGACGCTACCCCGCAGAACGCGCAGAACGCCCGTTGTGCACCGATTCGCAACGCGTCCGTTACCAAGGCGTAGGCGAGATCGCCACAGGTCAGGACGCGGACCGGACCGCCGGGGGACGGCGCCGGAAGCATGCCCGGAAACCGGGCCACGGGGGATGGGGGGCCGGCGTGCGGATCAGGCGATCGCGGCGCCCTCGACCGGCTCGGTCTCGCCCGGCCGGCCGCCGTCCCACAGCGCGGTCAGCGCCGTCGCCGCCAGCACCCGGACGCCCACCGCGATGCAGCTCTCGTCCACGTCGAAGTCGCCGCGGTGCAGGTCGTACTCGTCGTCCGAGCCCGGCCTGCGCACGCCCAGCCGGGCCAGCGCGCCGGGGATCGACTCCAGGTACCAGCCGAAGTCCTCGCCGCCCAGGCTCTGCGGGGTCGGCACGGCCGCGTCCTCGCCGAGCACCTGCGCCGCCGCGTCCCGCAGCATCTGGACGCTCGCCGCCTCGTTCACCGTGGGCGGGACGCCGCGCACGTACTCCAGCGACGCCTCCACGTCGTAGGCCGCCGCCACCGACTCCAGCAGCGCCTTCATCATCTCCGGGGCCCGGTGCCACGCCTGGTCGTCCAGGCAGCGGACGGTGCCCTCGGCGATGCCGTCGTCGGGGATCGCGTTGGCCACCGACCCGGCCGACACCCGCCCCCACACCAGCGACAGGCTGGAGCGCGGGTCGACCCGCCGGGACAGCGCCGACGGCAGCTCCGTCACGATCTTGGCGAGCGCGTACACCAGGTCGGCGGTCAGGTGCGGGCGGGCGGTGTGGCCGCCGGGCCCGGTCACCTTGACGTACACCTTGTCGCAGGCCGCGGTGATCGGCCCGGTGCGCAGCCCCAGCTTCCCGACGTCCACGCGCGGGTCGCAGTGCAGCGCGAACGCGCGGTCGACGCCGCAGATGCCGCCGGCCGCCATCACGTCCAGCGCGCCGCCGGGCGTCTCCTCCGCGGGCTGGAACAGCAGCCGCACCCGGCCGGGCAGCAGCCCCGCCTCGGCCTGCTGCGCCAGGAACAGCCCCGCGCCCAGCACCATCGCGGTGTGCACGTCGTGCCCGCAGGCGTGCGCGACACCCGGCACGGTCGAGGCGTACGGGACGTCCTTCTTCTCGTCCTGGAGGGGCAGCGCGTCGATGTCGGCGCGCAGCGCCACCGTCGGGCCGTCCTCGGGGCCGATGTCGCAGAACAGGCCGGTGCCGCGCGGCAGGATCCGCGGCTTCAGCCCGGCCGCCGCCAGCCGCCCGGCGATCCGCTCGGTGGTGCGGTACTCGGCGTACCCCAGCTCGGGGTGCCGGTGCAGGTCGCGCCGGAACGCGATCAGGGCGGGCTCGGCCAGCGCGAGGAAGGCGTCCAGCTGCGGCTGCAGCGCGGCGCCGCCCAGCGCGGCGGCCCGCCCCTCGGCGGTGCCGGTGCGGGCGCCGGTCCCGGCGCCGTCGTGGTCGTCGCTGGTGCGCTGCGCCGCCCCGGGGGCGGTCGGTGGTTCAAGGCCCGGCATCACCCCGGGTCCGGTGTGTGTCATGTGCGCCCCCTGCGCGAGGGCGGAGCCGAACGGCGTCCGCCCGGTGGACTTCTCTCTGGGTGGATCGGCGGGTGGGTCGGCGGATGTCTCCGCGGGCGATCCGGCCGCATGGTCGTCGGGAGGGTCCCCCGGTTCGCCCGGTTCAGGCGGTCCCTGCATTGGCGACCTCCCCGTACGTGACGAACCGGTCCTGCGCGAGCTCCATGATCGCCGCGTCGACCAGGTCCGGTACGGATCCGCCCTCGGCGCGGATCGCGCGCTGGCGCTCGTACGGCGCCCCGTACTCCAGCACCTCGCCGGCGACCTTGAGCTCCTCCGCGCAGCCCAGCCGGTCGGCCACGGGCTCCAGCTCGCGGATCAGCTCGTAGAGATCGTCGCGGAGCGGTGCCGTGCTCCCCGTGTCGTCGGTGATGACGATGGCGTCGAGCCCGTACCGGGTGGCCCGCCACTTGTTGTCGCGCACCACCCAGGCGGCCGGCCGCGGCAGCGTGTAGCCGCGGTCCAGCTGCTGTTCGAAGAGGGTGACCAGGCTCTGGCACAGGGCCGCGGCCATGCCCACCTCTCGCATGGTGGGAATGCCGTCGAACATCCGGATCTCGACGGTGCCGAAATCGGGATGCGGGCGGATGTCCCACCACACTTCCTTGATGCTCCGGATCGTACCCGCCCGGAGCAGCGTTTCCATGTAATCCTCGAACGCCGCCCAGTCGTCCAGGAGGTGGGGCGGCCCGGCCGTGGGGAGCTGGCCGAAGACGACCGCCCGGCTGGAGGCCAGGCCGGTGTCGCTGCCGCTCCAGTACGGGCTGGAGGCGGTGAGGGCGAGGAAGTGCGGCAGGTAGGCCGAGAGCGCGTTGACGATCGGGATCGCGCGGTCGACGTCGCTCACCCCGACATGCACGTGCACGCCGAACGTCTGGATGCGCCGGGCGAGCCACTGCATCTGCTCGATCAGCTCGGCGTAGCGCTTCATCGGCGCCATCACCGCGTCCCGCCAGTCGCTGATCGGGTGGGTGCCCGTGCAGGCCAGCGTGATGCCGCGGGCGGCGGCCGCGGCGCGCAGCTCGGCGACCGTGGCGGCCAGGTCCTGCTTGGCCTCGCCGACGGTGTGGCAGATGTCGGTCACGATCTCGACCGTCGACTCCATCAGCTCATGCCTGATCTTCGGGTTGTCGCCGCCCTCGCTGAGCGACGGCAGGGCGGCGAGCACCTCGCCGGCGTCCTGCCGCAGGTACCGCGTCTCCGCGTCGATGAGCTGGAGTTCCCACTCCACGCCCAGCGTCGCGCCGCGCGACGGGTTGAAGTCAATGGCCACGGCCAACCTCCGTCCACAATCCTCGCAGGTCGATGCGTGGCACGTGGCGCTATTCGGCCAGCGGGGCCCTAAGCCTGCACAAACGCGCAGCCAGGCTCGGGCCGTGCGTTCCATCATGGCGTCCGGTGCCCGCCACGCTGCGGGAAACCATGCCCTATGCGGATCATTTGACTCGTCCGGGCTGCCGACGATCACGGCGTGTCACCCTTTTCGGTCATTGAACGGTACCGATGTCATCCTCAGAAGGAACTAGTCCGTCCGTCCGGAACCCGCATCCGGAACGGTACGCAATGATCACATGACGGACCGTATCCGGGGAATGATCGGCGCATGGCTGAGACCGTCCCGGAAAACGGCGTACCGGAACGCGGCGGCACCGGCGAACCGGTGCCCGCTACGTCCCGTATACACCCAGAGTCTTGTAGATCAGGAAAGCCGGAAAGGTCAGACTGTCGGGGCGGCGGCCATCGGCCGCCGCTTACGTCGCCTAATCTTCTAATCTTCGGGAGTTCACGAGCGGTGTGCACGAGTGACCGGAACGAGGGGCGGCGGAGCTTGCGAGCAGAGCGAGGAGCGGCACCATGGCGGGCGGCGGCACCGCGGGGATTCCAGCAGGCCCAGGGAGCCCGGGGAGCCCAGGCAGCCCGGGGAGCGCGGCCGTGAGGCGCGCGGCCGCCGCCGCGGCGGCACCGCTGCTCGCCGCGACGCTGCTGGCCCCGCCCGCGCAGGCGGAGCCGAGCCCGGCCGCGACCGGGCCGGTCGGCGGCCCGCAGCTGGCCGGCAAGGGGATCGTGGCCGGCCAGGGGCCCGGCGTCCCGGCACCGCCGAAGATCAAGGCGTCCTCGTACCTGATCGCGGACGGCGACACCGGCGAGGTCCTGGCGGGCAAGGACCCGCACGGCCGGTACCTCCCGGCGAGCACGCTGAAGACGCTGACCACGCTCACCCTCGTCTCCAGGCTCGACAAGAACAAGCTCGTACGGCCGACGCAGAAGGCCTGCGACGTCGAGGGCACCAAGGTCGGCATGACGCCGAAGATGCAGTACAAGGTGTCCGACCTGTTCCACGCGCTGATGATGATGTCGGCGAACGACGCCGCGGTGGCGCTCGCCGAGGCCAACGGCGGCATGGCCAAGACGCTCGCCGACATGAACGCCGAGGCCCGCCGCATCAACGCCCGCGACACCCTGGCCGGCTCCCCCAACGGCCTCGACAAGGACCTCGGGCTGGACGTCAAGACGCAGCACACCTCCGCGTACGACCTGGCGCTGATCCTGCGCGAGGGGATGAAGAACGCCGACTTCCGCAAGTACGTGGAGACGATCGACCACCACTTCCCCGCGCCGCCGTCCAAGAAGGAGCGCAAGCGGGGCAAGAAGGTCGGCGGCTACCCCATCCACACCCACAACCGGATGCTGGCGGGGCAGTCGCAGGAGTACGAGGGCATGCTCGGCGGCAAGAACGGCTACACGATCGCGGCGAAGCAGACGTTCGTCGCGGCGGCCCGCCGGAACGGCCACACGATCATCATCTCGCTGATGCGCGCCGACGAGCAGCCCTCCCGCCTGGCGGCCGAGCTGCTCGACTGGGGCTTCGCCGCTCGCGGCAAGGCCAAGCCGGTCGGGACGCTCGTCCCGCCGGGCGACCCGGCGGCGAAGAAGGCCACCGACGCCCACAAGCTGCTGCCGACCAACCCGCTGACGCACGACGATTCCGCCGGCGGCTGGGGCCTGGTCGTCGGCGGCGGGGCGGCCGCCGCCGTGCTGGTCAGCGGCGCGATGTTCGTGCTGCTGCGGCGGCGCCGCAGCGCGCCGTACACCGAGTCGTACGACGAGGCCGGCTCCTGACACCGGGGTGACGGTGGCGTGACTGGCCGCCCGCGGCGACCGGCCTTACCCTCGCACTGGGGCCGGCCGCCCGCGCCGCCGCCGGACGGCGGGCCGGTGCCGCTGGAGGATCCGCCGTGTTCCACGAGCACCCGAACGCCGCCCTGATCCGCGACGGCTACACCGCCTTCGGCAAGGGCGACATGGACATCATCCGCACCCTGCTGCACGAGCGGGTCGTCCACCGCGTCCCGGGCCGCGGGCCGCTGTGCGGGGAGTACCGCACGCCGGAGGAGGTCCTCGGCTTCTACGTCCGGGTGTTCGAGCTGTCCGGCGGGACGTTCCGCACCGAGCCGTACGCGGTGATGGCGGGCGACGACCACGCCGTCGCGCTCGTCAACACCCACGCCGAGCGCCCCGGGCGGGTGCTGTCCGGGCGGGCGGTCGACGTGTTCCGCATCCAGGACGGCCGGATCATCGAGATCAGGACACTGGCCGAGGATCAGTACGCGGACGACGAGTTCTGGTCGTGACCCCGCCGTCACCGTCCCGTTTCTCGGCGGTGAGGACCGCCTGACGGGTCGCCGTCCAGGCCGCCACCAGCAGCAGGAACCGCGACACCACGTTGATCCAGATCATCAGCCCGACCAGCACCGCGAACGAGGCGTACACCGGGTTGCTGGTGGTGTGCCCGAGCAGCAGCGTCGCGGCCTGCTTGAGCACCTCGAACCCGAGCGCCCCGGCCAGCGCGCCGCGGTAGATCGACCGCCAGGGCGCGCGGGTGCCCGACAGCCGGGAGAACAGCACCAGGAAGATCACCGTGTTGGACGCGATCGCCATCGCGAACGAGAGCAGCCGCAGGGCGGTGCCGGCCCCGGCGACCTCGTCCCAGCCCAGCCAGGTGAGCACCGTGTGGCTGGCCTGGTTGGTGATCGTCGTCACCGCCATGCCCAGGATGAGCAGGACCCCCAGCAGCGCCAGCACGCCCAGGTCCCAGGACCGCCGGACGAAGAAGTTCGCCCCCGGCTGCGGCTCCTTGCCCCAGATGTCGCGCAGCGACTCCCGCAGCACCTGCACGAAGCCGAGCCCGGTCACCAGCAGCCCGGCCAGCCCGACCACGCCCGCCGCCGTCTTGGACTTGACGATCTCCTCGACCTCCAGCTGCTGCGCCATCCCCGGCAGCAGCGAGTAGACCGCGTCGACGAAGTAGGTCCGCGCCAGGTCGCTGACCCCGACGAGGTAGCCGAGCAGCGCGTACGTCAGCGCGAGCAGGGGGAAGAACGACAGGAAGCCGTACGAGGTCAGCGCCGCCGCGAGCCGGTCGCCGCGCCGGTCCTGGTACCGCTCGAACGCCCGGACCAGATGGTCGAACCAGCCCCATCGCCGGCGCCGCTCGCGGAGCAGGCCCGTTCCGGCGTCCCGTACCGTGCCGATCCGGCCCCAGACGCTCCTGATCACCTGCCGCATACGGGCGGTCTACCCCGCTGTGTCTAGATCAACGCTCTGTCCGGTCAACGCTCCCCTGGGTGACATCCCGCTAACCGGCCGGAGCGTTCTTGGTGAAGTAAAAGTTCCGCCGCGGCCGCCAGACGCCGTCGGGTCCGTGCTCGTACAGGGAGAAGCTCTCGACGGTGAACGCGGCCTTGTAGGAGGCCAGCTCCTTGTAGGCGCGGTCCATGACCTCCTCGGGGAGGTGGTGGGCGACCGTCACGTGCGGGTGGTACGGGAACTCCAGCTCGCGGGTGAGCGGCCCCGACACGACCCGCCGCTGGAGGCGGGAGCAGCCTTCGGCGCCCTCGGCGAGCGCGACGAACACGACCGGCGACACCGGGCGGAACGTCCCGGTGCCGCGCAGCCTGATCCGGAACGGGGCGCCGGCCTCGGCGACCGAGCGCAGATGGTGCTCGATCGCGGCCAGCGCGCCGGCGCCGGCGACCTCGGTCGGCGGCAGCAGCGTGATGTGCGTGGGGATCGCGTCGGCGAGCGGATCGCCGAGGGCGCCGCGTGCGCGCTGCAGCTCCGTGCCGTACGGGTCGGGGATCGGGACGGCCACCCCGATCCAGCGTGCGGGCCCCGGCTGCTCCGGAGCTCCCGGGGTCACCGCCGTGCCCGGGGCCCGCGCGGGCTCAGTGGCCTCGCCCAACGAACCCCACCCTGTCACGGACCACGTCCATGGTCCGCCGGGCCACCGCGCCCGCCCGCTCGGCGCCGTGCGCCAGCACGCGGTCCAGCCGCTCCTCGTCGGCCAGCAGCTTGGCGGTCCGCTCGCGGATCGGCTCGAACGTGTCGAGCACGACCGCGGCCAGCTCCTTCTTGAACGTGCCGTAGCCGCCGTCGCCGTACCGGGCCTCCAGGTCGGCGATCGGGGTGCCCTCCAGCGCCGAGAAGATCCGCAGCAGGTTGGTGACGCCCGCCTTGTTCTCCTCGTCGTAGCGGACCTCGGTGCCGGTGTCGGTGACCGCGCGCATGATCTTCTTGCGCATCGGGCCGGGCTCCTCCAGGACGTCGATGATGCCCTGGGGGGAGGACGCCGACTTGCTCATCTTCGCGGTCGGCTCCTGAAGGTCGGTGATCTTGGCCGCGCCCGCGGGGATGAACGCCTCGGGGGCCACGAACGTGTCGCCGAACCGGTGGTTGAAGCGCTGCGCGAGCGTCCGGGTGAGCTCCAGGTGCTGCCGCTGGTCCTCGCCGACCGGGACGTGGAACGTCCGCTCGCCGGGGCCGGGCTCGGGCGAGTAGAGCAGGATGTCGGCGGCCTGCAGGACCGGGTACGTGAACAGGCCCACGGTGGTGCCGCCGGTGCCCTGCTTGGCCGACTTGTCCTTGAACTGCGTCATCCGGCCGGCCTCGCCGAACCCGGTGAGGCAGCCCAGCACCCACGCCAGCTCGGCGTGCTCGGGCACGTGGCTCTGCACGAACAGGGCCGAGCGCTCGGGGTCCACGCCCATCGCCAGCAGCTGGGCGGCGGCGACGCGGGTGCGGCGGCGCAGCAGCTCGGGGTCGTGCTCGACGGTGATCGCGTGCAGGTCGACCACGCAGTAGAACGCCTGGTGGGTGTCCTGCAGGGCGACCCACTGGCGGAGCGCGCCGAGGTAGTTGCCCAGGTGGAACGAGTCGGCGGTGGGCTGGATCCCCGACAGCACGCGCGGGGCGGGGCCCGTGCTGGGGCCGGTGCTGGGGCCGGTGCTGGGAGTGGAGGCTTCGGACATGCTCACGGATCGATTCTCTCAGGCCTCGCGCGAGGCGGCGTCGCCGGTCCGGCGCCGGCCGGGGCGGTGGCCCCGGAGGCGCCGTCAGCGGTTGGGACGCCGTCCGGTGCGGGGACGTTCGGTACGGGGGCGTCCGGACCGGCTCCGGCCACCGGCCCCGGCGCGAGGTCTCCGGCGCCGGACCGCACCGGCGACCCGGACTCCACGGGCGGCACGGGCGGCACGGACCGCAACGGCGCCACGGGCGGCACGAGCGGCCCGGGTGGCACGGGCGGCACGGGGACGGCCTGGGACGGGACGGGCTGCGCCGGACCGGGCTGCTGACCGGGACCCGGCTGCCCCGGAACGGACGGGGTGACGCGCACGCGGGCGACCCGGCGGCCGTCCATCCGGACGACCGACAGCCGGCACCCCGCCGCCGCCACCGCGTCCCCCGCGGCGGGGACCCGGCCGAGCGCGGCCATGATGTGCCCGGCGACCGTCTCGTACGGCCCGTCGGGCAGCCGCACCCCGGTCTCGGCGGCGAAGTCGTCGAGGTTCAGCAGACCGTCGACCTCGACCACCCCACCGTGCAGACGTTGCGCTTGCGCGTCCTGGACATCATATTCATCGCGGATGTCCCCGATGAGCTCCTCGACCAGGTCCTCCAGGGTGACGATGCCGGCCGTGCCGCCGTACTCGTCCATGACGATCGCCAGGTGGTGGCCCTCGCGGCGCATCTCCGACAGGACCGGCAGCACCCGCCGGGAGGCCGGCAGGTACGGGACGGGCCGGACCAGCTCCCCGACCGGCACGCCGCGGTCGGCGACCTCCGGCACCAGCAGGTCCCGGATATGGACGAACCCGATCACCTCGTCGTGCGATCCGCTGCACACGGGGAACCGGGAGTGCGGGCTGCCCGCCGCAATCCGGGCGGCGGCCGCGAGCGTGAGGCCGGCGTCCAGGAACTCCACCTCGGTACGCGGCACCAGCACCTCGCGCAGCGGCCGTTCGGCGGCGGCGAAGACCTCCTCGATCAGGGCCCGCTCGTCGGCGGCGATCTCGGTGTTGGCCGCGATCAGGGCCCGGACCCGCGCCGCGGTGACCATCTCGCGCGGCGCGCCGGGGTCCTCCCCGGCCAGCCGCGCGGCCAGGCCCGCGGACCGGGCCGTCAGCCGCGCCAGCGGGCGGGCCAGGGCCCGGCCGCGGCGGGAACGGTGCTCGTCCATGGCGGTGCGCGCCTCCCTGCGGGGTGCCGGCTGCTCACGTTGCCGCTGTGCTTTCCAGCCTTCCCCGCCCGGGGTTGCCGATAGCCTGATCCGCGTCCCGGCGATGCCCCCCAGCGAAACGACCAGGAGGATTTTCCGTGAAGTTGCTCGTCACTGGAGGCGCCGGTTACGTCGGCAGCGTCGTCACCGCCCAGCTGCTCGAGGCCGGGCACGAGGTCGTCGTGCTCGACGACCTGTCCACCGGGCACGCGGACGCGGTCCCCGCGGGCGCCCGGCTTGTCCAGGGGACGCTGCGCGAGAAGGCCGCCGGGGTCCTGGCGGAGGGCGGCTTCGACGCGGTGCTGCACTTCGCGGCCAAGTCCCTGGTCGGCGAGTCGGTGCAGAAGCCGTGGCTCTACTGGGACGGCAACCTCGGCGAGTCGCTCGCGCTGCTGGACGCGATGCGCGCGGCGGGCACGTCCCGGATCGTGTTCTCGTCCACGGCCGCCACGTACGGCGAGCCGGAGGAGACGCCGATCGTGGAGACGGCGCCGACCCGCCCGACCAACCCGTACGGGATGTCGAAGCTGGCCATCGACACCGCGCTCGCCGAGTACGCGCGGCTGTTCGGGATCGGCGCGGTCTCGCTGCGCTACTTCAACGTCGCCGGCGCCCGGCTCGTCGAGGGCGGCGCCCAGGGCGAGCGGCACGCGGTCGAGACCCATCTGATCCCGAACGTGCTCAAGGTCGCGCTCGGCGAGAAGGAGTCGGTCAGCGTGTTCGGCGAGGACTACCCGACGCCGGACGGCACCTGCCTGCGCGACTACATCCACGTCGTCGACCTCGGCGTGGCGCACCTGCTGGCGCTGGACGCGTGCGCGCCGTCCACCCACCAGATCTTCAACCTGGGCAGCGGCAGCGGCTACTCGGTGCGCGAGGTCATCGACATGTGCCGCGAGGTGACCGGGCACGCGATCCCGGCCGAGGTCGGCCCGCGCCGGCCCGGCGACCCGGCGATCCTGGTGGCCTCGTCCGAGAAGATCAGGACGGCGCTGGGCTGGAAGCCGGAGCGCGACCTGCGGGCCATGGTCACCGACGCCTGGACCTTCGTCCAGGGCCGATGAGCGCGCACGCGTCCGCCGCGCCGCTGACGGCGGCGTTCACCGAGGCGTACCGCCGCGCCCCCGAGGGCGTGTGGCACGCACCGGGCCGGATCAACGTCATCGGCGAGCACACCGACTACAACGGCGGGTTCGTGCTGCCGTTCGCGCTGCCGCTGGGCGTGTCGGTCGCGGCGGCCCGGCGGGACGACGCCGTGCTGGAGGTCCGGTCCCTCCAGGCCGCCGACGCGGCAGTCACCGTCCCCCTCGACGGCACCGGGCCGGACGAGGTCGGCCGGTGGGACGCGCGGGAGCGGTGGGCGGCGTACCCGTTCGGCGTGGCGTCGCTGCTGCGCGGGCGCGGCGCGGGCGGCGCCTCCCTGCTGATCGACTCCGATCTGCCGCAGGGCGCGGGCCTGTCGTCGTCGGCGGCGCTGGAGTGCGCGACCGCGCTGGCGCTGTGCGACCTGTACGGGCTGGACGCCCTGGCCGCCGACCGCCCCGAGCTGGCCCGGCTGGCGCAGCGCGCCGAGAACGACTACGCGGGCATGCCCTGCGGGATCATGGACCAGTCGGCGGCGCTGCTGTGCACGGCCGGGCACGCGCTGATGCTCGACTGCCGCAGCGGCCTGTCCGGGCAGGTCCCGCTCGACCTGCCCGGCAAGGGCCTGGCGCTGCTGGTGGTCAACACGCGGGCGCGGCACGAGCTGACCGGCGGCGAGTACGCGGCCCGCCGCGCCGACTGCGAGCGGGCCGCCGCGCTGCTGGGCGTCGAGGCGCTCCGCGACGTCAAGGACCTCGGCGCGGCGCTGGCCCGGCTGGACGACCCCGTACTGCGCCGCCGCACCCAGCACGTCGTCACCGAGAACCACCGGGTCGAGGCCGCCGCCGGCCTCCTGCGCGCCGGCGCCGAGGCGGAGCTGGGCGGCATGCTGACGGCGTCCCACCTGTCCCTGCGCGACCTGTACGAGGTGTCCTGGCCGGAGGCCGACCTGGCCGTCGAGACGGCGCTGAAGGCCGGCGCCCGCGGCGGCCGCATGATCGGCGGCGGGTTCGGCGGCTCGGTGATCGTGCTGACCGCCGCCGACCGCGCCGCCCGGGTCCGCGACGCGATCACCACCGCCTACCGCGACCGCGGCCTCCCCGGCCCGGAGTTCCTGGACGCCGTCCCCTCGGACGGCGCCCGCCGCCTCCTCTAGCCGTTCTCGTAGCCGCCGTTCTCCTAGCCGCCGTTCTCGTAGTCGCCGTCCTCGCCGTTCAGGGCGTCCTTGATGTCGTCGCGCAGGTGCGCCGCGGTGTCGGCGGCCTCCTTCTGGCCGAGGGAGGTGAAGCCCTCGACGGCCTCGTCCACCAGGGCGAGCGCCTCGGGCAGGCGCCCCAGCTGGGCGAGGATGCGGGCCTCGTCGTACGCCACCCGGGACGCCTCCCAGGTCCGGCCCGCGGTGTCCTCGGCGGGCAGCCCGGCCAGGGCGGCGCGGGAGCGCCCGATCTCGGCCAGGCCCTCCTCCGGCCGGCCGCACCACAGGTGGCACAGCCCGGCGGCGCGGCGGGCCCGGACGACGCCGTACGGGTTCCCGGCGGCCTCGAACGCCGCCGCCGACTCCAGGAACCGCTCCACGGCCTGCTCGTCCCTGTCCAGGCGCGTCAGGACGCCGGCGCCCAGCTCCAGCAGCTCCCCGGCGGCCCCCGCGTTCCCCTCGGCCGCCGCCTCCGCGGCCAGTTCCCCGAACAGCTCGGCGGCGCTCTCCTCGCCCAGCTCGGACTGCGCGTGCGCGAGGATCAGCCGGAGCCGCCGGAACGACTCGGGGTCGTCGAACGACGCGACGATCGGCAGCGCCTCCTCGGCCGTCTCGGCGGCCTCCAGATGCCGGCCCTCGCCGTGGTAGGCCCCGGCCAGCTCCAGCCGCGCGTACGCGGCCTGCGCCGCCGCCCCGGCCGCGGTGAACCCGGCGACCGCCTCCACCAGGTCGGCGATCGCCTCCCCGCGCCCGATCGACGCGAGCAGCGTGCCCCGCTCGGCGTGCGCGGCGGTCGCCAGCCACGGATCGGCGGCCCGGCCCCGCTCGACGGCCTCGTCGAAGATCTCCAGCGCCGCCGCGAAGATCTCCTCGTGCCCCTCCGCCGCCCGGTGGCCGCGCTGGGCGAGCAGCCGCCCCAGCGTCAGCGACGCCTCGGCCAGCTGGGCGGCGTGCGCCTGCCCGTCGCCGTCGCTCTTGAACGCCTCCCGCGCGGCCTCCAGCAGGGGCACGGCCGCCTCGGTGTCGTCCGTCCGCAGCGCCACCCGGGCGCGCATCAGCGCCAGCTCACCGGTCTGCTCCGCCCCGTCCGGCACGACGGCGTCCAGGAGCGCCATGGCCTCCGCGTCGTCGTCCCCGTTGAGCAGGGCCCCGACCAGGCGCATCCGCGCGGTGAACGCGCGCCGCGTCCCGGCGGCGTGACCCGCCAGGTAGTCCGCGGCCTCCCGCAGCATCGGCAGGCCCTCCCCGGTCCGCCCCTGGCCGCAGCGGATCGCCCCGACACGGCTGCGCGCCGCCTGCCGCGCCACCTCGTCGCCCGCCTGCCCGTACAGCTCGGCGGCGCGCTCCCAGGCATCCAGCGCGCCCTCGACGTCCTCCCGCGCGAACCGCTCCGCGCCCTCGCCGTCGGTACGGCGGGCGGTCTGGAGCGTGGTGGGCTCGGCGGCCACCTCGTCGTAGCGGCGCCAGGCCGCGGCCGCGCGGTCGATCCGGCCCGCGATCCACTCCTCCTGGCCGATGTCGAGCAGCGCGTCCGGATCGGCCACGTCCGCGTGATCCGGAACGGGCCCGGCCGCCGCGGCGGGAACCGCGACCGCGGGCGGCCGGTCGTACTGCGCCAGCGGCAGCCGGTCCGCGAGCGGCTCCGCGTCCAGCAGCTCCCTGATCAGCCCGCTCTGGTGCTCGTTGCCGTTGCGCACGTCGAACCGCGCCGCCACCGCCAGCGCCCGCTCGGCCAGCTCCGCGCGCAGCTCGCCCGCCGCGACCTCCACCGACTCCACCGGACCGCCCGCCGCGACCGGCCGCGCGATCAGCACGTCGCCGTGCCCGGCCTCCTCCACCCGGCGCAGCAGCAGCGCCGCCGACGCCGCGAACCGCATCTCCGCGTACGGGCTCGGCGCCCTGTCCAGCCACCCCAGATGCCGCTGGACGATCTCCAGCCCGCGCGCCTCGTTGCCGGTACGGGCGCAGAACTCCACATGCTCGCCGATGTAGGCCAGCTCGTTCAGCCGGGACCGCATCAGCCGGTACCCGAGCAGGTGCGCGTTGCGGGCGTCCTCCAGCCGGCCCGCCCGCAGGAACACCGGCAGCAGCCCCGTCAGGATCGCCTGCGGCTGCTCGGCGCAGTTCAGCCGCTCCTGGAGCACCGGCTCCGCGACCGCCAGCGCCTCCTCGTCCCGGCCCCGCCATCGCAGATGGCTCACCTTGCCGGTCGGGTCGCAGCCCGCGCAGTCCGACAGCTCGTCGCGCGGCGTCGTGTGCCACATCGCGAACCAGCGGTCGGCGGCGTCGCCGTTCCCCAGATGCTTGGCCACCCGCGCCCGGCGGCCGTACACGGCCTGGAGGCTGTGCCCGCCCAGCTTGTAGCGGCGCTCCATGTCGTCCAGCGCGGCGCGGGTCCGGTCCAGCGGCACCTCGGGGAACTGCGTCAGCGAGTAGACGATCCACTTGTACTGCCACAGCAGCCGGTGCTCGGCCGCCTCCCCCAGCGCGCCCGGGTCCGCGTCGTACTCGGCCAGGCAGCGGCTGAACGTCGTGAACGTCTTGGTCGGCTCGCCGCCGAACTCGTACGCGCTCCCCAGCTCCATCCGCACGTCGAAGGTCACCCGGGGGTCCCCCAGCTCCTCCGCGCGGCGCAGCGCCTCCTCCGTCACGACCGTGCGCGCCTCGCCGTAGGGCAGCGCGTACGCCCGCCCCATCAGCTCCTGGACCTGCTCAAGGCTCACTTGGACTCTCCTGCTTCCGCGTCGGGGGTGTGCATGGCCCACTCCAGCAGGCCCAGGAACGAGCGATTGAGCGCGGCCGTGTCCGCCGGCCGCAGCGGATGCTGCCCGTACAGCAGCGCCTGGCCGTACAGGCCCTGGACGGCCAGCTCGACCAGCCCCTCCTCGGTGAGGGACGTGACGCGGCGGGCCAGCGGGTTGCGGTGGTTGAGGACCAGCTGGGGACGGTCGGCCTGGACGGCGCCGTTCAGCGCGCCCAGCACGTCCGCCCACAGGCCGTCGGCCATCTCCCGGGCCTCCTCCAGCTCCGCCTGATGCTGCGCCGCCCTGCTCGTGACGTACAGCGCCGGCAGCGACGGCGGATCGAAGTCGCGGACCACGACCTCGCACCCGAGCCGCTCCACCGCCCTCCGCGCCGCCGCCAGGAACGGCCGCAGCGCCAGCTCCGCCGCCGGGTCCAGCACGCCCAGATGCGTCGTCAGCTCCGCCGGGTCCAGCCGGGGCAGCGCCGCGTCCGGATCGACCGCCGGCAGCCGCTCGATGATCTCGGTGTCGTGCACGTAGCCGCCGTTCACCAGCCCGACGCCCTGCGCGCCCGCCACCGCCGACAGCCGCCGGAACTCCTCCACGCTCGTCACGTACCGCGCGTCCGCGTGCCGCCGCCGGAACTCCGCCAGCGTCATCGGCCCCGCCGACGTCTCGAACTCCAGCCAGCGGTCCACGATGCGCAGCATGTCGTCGTCCTGCAGCGCCATCGCCTTCACGCCCAGCTGGTGCAGCCGCAGGAACGCGCGCAGCCGCGCCGGATCCGTCTCCGACAGCCGGACGAGCCACTGCCGCAGCCGCTCCCCGAGCGCCTGCCGGGTCGCCTCCAGCAGCTCGTCCTCGTACAGCGCCTCCCGGCTCGCGGTCGGCCGCAGCTCCCCCGCGTCCACCACGCACCGGACGAAGAACGCCCACTCCGGCAGCAGCCCCTCGACGCTCTCCGCCAGCAGCATCCGCTTCAGGTAGACCCGGTGCGCCCCCCGCGCGGCCGGCGCCACCGGCTGCGGCAGCACGAACGCCACCCCGGTCAGCCCCGCCTCCGGCACGTCCAGATCGATGACGTCGAACGGGTCGAACCCGTACAGCTCCCGGCAGTACGCGTCCAGCGCCCGCCGCCGCCGCGCCGGATCCGCGTGCGCCACCGTCCAGGGCGGCCCGCCGCCGGTGACCGGCGCGCCGTCCACGGTCAGCTCGACCGGCAGCAGCGACCCGTACGACCGCGCCAGCTCCCGGACGATCTCCGGGCTCAGCAGCTCCGCCGACCCCGGACGGGCCTTCAGCGTGACCGTCGTGCCCGGCTCGTCCCGCTCGCCCGGCTCCACGCGGTAGCGGCCGTCCGCGAAACCCGTCCAGCGCACCGCCGGCGCGCCCGCCTTCGCCGACCGCGTCACGACCTCGATCTCGTCCGCCACCAGGAACCCCGACAGCAGCCCGATCCCGAACTGCCCCAGGAAGTCGTGGCGCGCGAAGCCGAGCTCGTCCCGCTTGGACGAGCGCCCGATCGTGGCGAGCAGCCGGTGGACCTCCTCCTCGGTCAGGCCGATCCCGTCGTCGTGCACGCGCAGCCCGCCGCCGGTCTCGATCCGCACCGTCCCGCCGCCCGCGCCGCGCGCGGTGATCGCGTCCACCGCGTTCTGCAGCAGCTCGCGGAGGTAGACCCGCGGGCTGGAGTACAGGTGCCTGCTGAGCAGGTCCACCACGCCACGAAGATCTACCTGAAACGCCTGGTCCACGCCGCCGCCCCTCATGCCCTGCCCGGTCCGCGGCAAGCCTAGTAGCGAAAACCGACGGTTAAACGCCGATTTCCCCGGAGACACGGCGAGCCCCGGACCGTACGGCCCGGGGCTCGACGAAACCGCGTCAGGTCAGATGAGACCCAGCTTGCGGACGGCGTCGCGCTCCTCCGCCAGCTCGTTCACCGACGCGTCGATCCGCGCCCGGGAGAAGTCGTCGATCTCCAGCCCCTGGACGATCTTCCAGGCGCCGTCCTTCGTGGTCACCGGGAACGACGAGATCAGGCCCTCGGGCACCCCGTACGAGCCGTCCGACACCACGGCCATGGACGTCCAGTCGCCGTCCTTGGTGCCGTTCACCCAGGTGTGCACGTGGTCGATCGCCGCCGACGCCGCCGACGCGGCCGACGACGCGCCCCGCGCCTCGATGATCGCCGCACCGCGCTTGGCGACGGTCGGGATGAAGTCGTTCTCCAGCCACGCCTGGTCGTTCACGACCTCGGCGGCGCCCTTCCCGCCGATCTCCGCGTGGAAGATGTCCGGGTACTGGGTCGCCGAGTGGTTGCCCCAGATCGTCAGCTTCTTGATCTCGTCGACCGACACGCCGGCCTTCTTGGACAGCTGCGCCAGCGCCCGGTTGTGGTCCAGCCGCGTCATCGCGGTGAACCGCTCGGCCGGGACGTCCGGGGCGTGCTGCTGCGCGATCAGGGCGTTGGTGTTGGCCGGGTTGCCGACCACCAGCACCTTGATGTCGTCGGCGGCACCGGCGTTGATCGCCTCGCCCTGCGGCTTGAAGATCCCGCCGTTGGCCTCCAGCAGGTCACCGCGCTCCATGCCCTTGGTCCGGGGCCGCGCCCCGACCAGCAGCGCCACGTTGGCGCCCGCGAACGCCTTGGTGGCGTCGTCGTAGATGTCGATCCCGTCCAGCAGCGGGAACGCGCAGTCGTCCAGCTCCATGGCGGTGCCCTCGGCGGCCTTGACCGCCTGCGGGATCTCCAGCAGGCGCAGCCGTACCGGGGTGTCGGCACCGAGCAGATGGCCCGAGGCGATGCGGAACAGCAGCGCGTAGCCGATCTGGCCGGCCGCGCCGGTTACGGTGACGGTGACTGGGGTGCGAGTCATGGCCTCTTCTCCTGCTGTGACATTTACGGGGCTCAGGCGGCCCTTGTGGGAACCCGACCACCCGAGAGCGCGCCGCCGCGCGAGTTCTCTCGCCGTCGAGATAGTTCGCCAGCAGGCTATCGCGCGCCGCCGCACCGGGTACGCGCAGGTGCGTCAACGGGCATTCCCCCACCCGCCCCGGCCACACGAAAGGCCGCCCCGGGTTCTCCGGAGCGGCCTTCCAACGCTCATCCGCGAAGCGCGGCCTTACTTGAGCTTCTTCTGGAGGTTGGTGTCGAGAGCCTCCAGGAACTGCTCGGTCGTCAGCCACTCGGTGTCGCGACCGACCAGAAGCGCCAGGTCCTTGGTCATCTGGCCGCCCTCGACGGTCTCCACGCAGACCTCCTCAAGGGAGCGCGCGAAGCCGACGACCTCGGGCTGGGAGTCGAGCTTGCCGCGGTGCTCCAGGCCCCGGGTCCACGCGAAGATGGACGCGATCGGGTTGGTGGAGGTCGGCTTGCCCTGCTGGTGCTGCCGGTAGTGGCGGGTCACCGTGCCGTGCGCGGCCTCGGCCTCGACGGTCTTGCCGTCGGGGGTCATCAGGACCGAGGTCATCAGGCCGAGCGAGCCGAAGCCCTGCGCCAGCGTGTCCGACTGGACGTCGCCGTCGTAGTTCTTGGCCGCCCAGACGAAGCCGCCGTCCCACTTGAGCGCGGCGGCGACCATGTCGTCGATGAGCCGGTGCTCGTAGGTGAGGCCCTTGGCGTCGAAGTCCGCCTTGAACTCGGCGTCGAAGATCTCCTGGAAGATGTCCTTGAAGCGGCCGTCGTAGGCCTTCAGGATCGTGTTCTTCGTCGACATGTACAGCGGCATCTCGCGGCTGAGCGCGTACCGCATCGTCGTCCGGGCGAAGTCCCGGATCGAGTCGTCGAAGTTGTACATCCCCATCGCGACACCGCCGCCGGGGAAGTTCGCGACCTCGAACTCCATCGGCTCGCCGCCGTCCTCGGGCGTGTAGGTGATCGTCACCTGGCCCGGGCCGGGGACCACGAAGTCGGTCGCCTTGTACTGGTCGCCGTGGGCGTGCCGGCCGATGATGATCGGCTTGGTCCAGCCCGGCACCAGGCGGGGGATGTTCGAGGTCACGATCGGCTCGCGGAACACGACGCCGCCGAGGATGTTGCGGATCGTTCCATTGGGGGAACGCCACATCTTCTTGAGGCCGAACTCTTCGACGCGCGCCTCGTCGGGGGTGATCGTGGCGCACTTGACGCCGACGCCGTGCTCCCGGATGGCGTTGGCCGCGTCCACCGTGACCTGGTCGTCAGTGGCGTCGCGGTGCTCGATCCCGAGGTCGTAGTACTTCAGATCGACGTCGAGGTACGGCAGGATCAGCTGGTCCTTGATGAATTTCCAGATGATCCGGGTCATCTCGTCGCCGTCGAGTTCGACGACGGGGCCCGCTACTTTGATCTTGGGCATGCTGTTGCTGTCCCTTTCCTACACCGGCCCAGCAGTCCTTGTAAGGCTCAACTGGGAAGGCTATCCGAGAGCACCCGGCGGTCTAGACCTCGGGTCTACCCGCGCTTGACCACGGGACCGGCGATCGTCAGCCGGGCGCGTGGTGGGCCCCGTGCCGGGCGACCGATCTCCTGCGCTTGGCCAGCAGGAACCGGACGCCCCGCGCGACGAAGAGGCACGCGATCAGTACCCCGAACGCGGCGGCCACGCCCAGCCCGGCGCGGTTCATCGGCGGGACGCTCAGCGAGACGAACGCGACGGCCTCCCCCAGGAAGACCAGCGTCCAGCAGTCGATGGAGCGGCTCCGGACCGCCAGCATGCCGAGCTGCGACTCGGGGAGCACCAGCCGGGCGAGCGCGCCGATCAGCAGCGCCGCCGCGATCAGCACCGTTCCCTTGCGGAAGTAGTGGAACGAGCACAGCACCAGCCCGACCGCCACACCTGACAGCACGATCAGATAGGGCAGCCTGGCGAGCCAGTGCGGTGCGGTTCCTCTCCGCGCGGGGGGCCTGCGCCGCCGGCGGCGCACCTCGGTGCTCATGGATCCGACCGTAGCCGGTCCGGCGGCTCCCCACGACATCCACCGGCACCCTTCGGATAGGGGTCCAATCGGGCCGAAGATTTCTCCCCATGACCCATCTCTCACCGGAGACTCTTCACGCCAATGGCGTAACGCGTGAGGTCCAGGAACTCCCGATGGACACCGAATGCCTTATGCCATCGGTGCTACCGGCCAGTAGGGGGGTGTGACGGGAACGCGGCCGGGTAACCCGGCAGACAGGGGTCGCTAACTAGCTGGGAGGACTGCCGTGGAGGGGCCGTTCATGCGGATCGAGGACAGCGGGCTGGTGGTGCCGCTGCGCCCCGACGTCACGACGGTCGGGCGCGGGCGGGGTGTCGACATCCGCCTCGACGACCCGAGTGTGTCCCGATTGCACGCAGAGATCGTTCGGCGCGGCCCGTACGTGTACGTCGTCGACATGGGGCTCTCCCGTAACGGGACCCGTGTCAACGGCCGGCCGATCGCCCGCCGCGTTCTGGAGGACGGCGACGTCGTCAGCTTCGGCACCGCGCGGTGCCGCATGGGGGGCATCCCCCGGGAGGAGGTCGATCCGGACGTCGAGCTGCGCCGCGCCGTGGCTCCGGAGCTCACCCGCCGCGAGGTCGACGTGCTGACCTCGCTGTGCCGTCCCGCGCTGTCGGACGAGGCGTTCGTCGCCCCGGCCACCGCGCGGGAGATCGCCGGAGATCTCGTCGTCACCGAGGCCGCGGTCAAGCAGCATCTGCTGCGGCTCTACCAGAAGTTCCGAATCCCGGAGGGCGCCAACCGGCGCACCCGGCTCGCCAACGAGGTCATCGCGATGGGCCTCGTCCGCCCGCTTCCCCCGGTGCACGTGCCGCAGCAGGCCCGGTCACCGATGGACGGCGGGCGGCCGAGAGGCCCGGAGGTGCGCCGCCCGGGACCGGCGCACGCGGCGAGCCACGTCCCCGGTCGCACCGCGGCGACCGCGGCGGGCCGCCGGGCGAGCTGATGTGACCGTGCGATCGCCCTCCGGGTAGCGCAGTAGAGGGCGGTCGCCACGACACCGTACGGGGTCGCGAGTTCCTCGCGACCCCGTACGGGGTCGGCACCGGAGGTCAGGAGGCGGCCTTCTCGGCGGCCTCAACGACGTTGGCCAGCAGCATCGCGCGGGTCATCGGGCCCACGCCGCCAGGGTTGGGGGCGACCCAGCCGGCCACGTCGCGGACGTCGGCGGCCACGTCGCCGGCCAGCTTGCCGTCCACCCGGGACACGCCCACGTCGAGCACGGCGGCGCCCGGCTTGACCATGTCACCGGTGATCAGCCCCGGTA
Organism: Spirillospora sp. NPDC029432; assembly: GCF_040703975.1. Lineage (NCBI taxonomy): Bacteria > Bacillati > Actinomycetota > Actinomycetes > Streptosporangiales > Thermomonosporaceae > Spirillospora > Spirillospora sp. NPDC029432. The sequence goes on along the minus strand of NZ_JBEZWH010000032.1, from coordinate 1,336 downwards.
CCCCCGCGGCCGCGACCACGATGTCGGCCTTCCGCGTGTGCGCCGCCAGATCGGCGGTCCCCGTGTGGCACAGCGTCACGGTGGCGTTCTCGCTGCGCCGGGTGAGCAGCAGCCCCAGCGGCCGCCCGACGGTCACGCCGCGCCCGATGACGGTGACCTCGGCGCCCTTGATCGGCACGTCGAACCGGCGCAGCAGCTCCACGATCCCCTTGGGGGTGCAGGGCAGCGGCGCGGGCTGCATGAGCACCAGCCGGCCGAGGTTGATCGGGTGCAGCCCGTCGGCGTCCTTGAGCGGGTCGATCCGCTCCAGCACGCGCTGCTCGTCCAGCCCCTTGGGCAGCGGAAGCTGGACGATGTAGCCGGTGCAGGCCGGGTCGGCGTTGAGCTCGGCGACGGCCCGTTCCACGTCGTCCTGGGTGGCGTCGGCGGGCAGGTCGCGGCGGATGCTCTCGATGCCGACCTCGGCGCAGTCGCGGTGCTTCATGGTGACGTAGGCGTTGCTGCCCGGGTCGTCCCCCACGAGCACCGTGCCGAGCCCGACGGTCACACCGCGCTCGCGCAGCGCCTCCACCCGCACCTTGAGGTCGGACCGGATCTCCGCCGCGGTGGCCTTGCCGTCCAGGATCTGTGCAGTCATGCGTACCTCCGCGCTGAACTGGCCGGGTGCCCCGCCTGGGCGGCCTCGTCCCGGCTCGTCCCGGTCACCCAGGCGCGCGGTGTCCGGACTGTCTTCGCTCCCCGGTGGTCGTCCACCTTGACCGCGCCAGTCGCGTCCGTCCCATGCTACCGAGCGCGCCGGGGCCTAGTCCTCGTCGGTACGGGACCGCCAGGCGATCAGGCGGTCGGTGCCGTGCCAGCCGAGCTGCGCGGCCAGGATCGCGGCGAGCACCGCGGCGGCCAGGCCCACCAGCTGGCGGGACTCCGTCAGGAGCGAGGCGGCCTGCGTCGCGCTCCAAACCAGCAGGGTCACGAGAACGTCCATGCGGAAAGCTCCAAAGCACCAACGGCGAGCGGGCCCGCGCACCCAAAGGGCAGGTCAAAGGATCATCAAGCGAAGATGCGCGGAAGCCCCGAGGCTACCAACCCCGAAACCCAAAAACGCCCAAACAACTCGTAAAGACCCCAGCCCCGCCCTTCCACAGAACCCCGAGACCCCCCCAGCCCGTGCCCGGGGGGCAAGGGGCGGAGCCCCAACTCCCCAAGTCACATCCCCGCACCATGACCAACGACCCAAACCCCGGCCCAGGGGCAAGGGGCGGAGCCCCCAGAGATGGGGGCTAGGGGGCGGAGCCCCCAGGCAGGGGGAGTGGGGGGCGGCAGCCCCCCACCCGGACGG
>NZ_JBEZWH010000031.1:0-86655 GCF_040703975.1 Spirillospora sp. NPDC029432 | reverse complement strand
TGTGCATCTCAAAGGGACCTGGGTACTCATCGGTAGTAGCGACAAGGTTCAATGGCACGGCACCGCCTTATCACTATGGGGACGAAAGGCAGGACCGGCGGCGGTGGCGGCCTTGACCGGGGCCGGACCCGCCCACGCCATGATCAGGGTGTCCACGCCCTTGAGGAACCGGTGCGAGCGGACGCCGCCGGTCGCGCGGCCCTTGGCCGGGAAGTCGGCGTAGTCGGTGACCTTGATGGCGCCGGTCTGGGTGCCGGGCAGCGCCGACGAGGAACCGGAGATCGTCACGACCCGGGACTCGCGGGACGGGTCCAGCGCGCCGAACCAGATCACGCGGGCGCCGGCCGCCAGCTTGATCCCGGCCATGCCCCCGGCCGCGCGGCCCTGCGGGCGGACGTTGGACGCCGAGTAGTGCAGCAGCTGCGTGTCGTTGGTGATGAACACCAGGTCGTCGTCCTCGGCGACGGTGACGGCGCCGACCACCTGGTCGCCCTCCTTGAGGGTGATGACCTCGAACTCGTCGCGGTTGGGCGGGTAGTCGGGCACGACGCGCTTCACCACGCCCTGCTCGGTGCCCAGCGCGAGCGAGCCGTCCATCGAGCTCAGCCCGACGATCCGCTCGTCCGGTTCGAGGTCGACGTACTCGGTGATCGGGGCGCCGCCGGCCAGCGACGGCGGCGCGGCCGAGCGCGGCAGCGTCGGCAGGTCGATCACCTCGACGCGGATCATCCGGCCCGCCGAGGTGACCGCGCCGACCTGGGCGCGGGCGCTGGCCCGCACGACCGAGACCAGCACGTCGTGGTTGGCGCGGGCGCCCTCGGTGGCCAGCGGCTCGGCGTCGTGCGTGCGGGCCATCAGGCCGGTGGACGACAGCAGCACCAGGCAGGGCGTGTCCTCGACCTCCAGCGGCACGGCGGCGGCCGCGGTCTGGCCGGACGCCTCCAGCAGGACGGTGCGGCGCGGCGTGGAGAACTCCTTGGCCACCTCGCCCAGCTCCTTGGAGACCAGGTTGCGCAGCTTCTTCTCCGACTCCAGGATCGCGGTCAGCCGCGCGATCTCCTTGGTGAGCTGCTCCTTCTCCTTCTCCAGCTCGAGCCGGTCGTAGCGGGTGAGGCGGCGCAGCGGGGTGTCGAGGATGTACTGCGCCTGGATCTCCGACAGCTCGAAGATCTGCATCAGCCGCTGCTTGGCCTGGGCCGCGTCGTCGCTGTCGCGGATGACCTGGATGACCTCGTCGATGTTGAGCAGCGCGACCAGGATGCCCTCGACCAGGTGCAGCCGGTCCTCGCGCTTCTTGCGGCGGTGCGCGGAACGGCGCCGCACGACGTCGATGCGGTGGTCGACGTACACCTGGAGCAGGTCGCGCAGGCCCAGCGTGCGCGGCTGGCCGTCGACCAGCGCCACGTTGTTGATGCCGAACGACTCCTCCATCGGCGTCAGCCGGTAGAGCTCGGCCAGCACCGCCTCGGGGTTGAAGCCGTTCTTGACCTCGATGACCAGCCGCAGGCCCACGTTGCGGTCGGTGAGGTCCTTCAGGTCGGAGATCCCGTTGATCTTCTTGTTGTTGACCAGCTCCTTGATCTTCGCCTTGACCCGCTCGGGGCCGACGGCGTACGGGAGCTCGCTCACCACGATGCCCTTGCGGCGGGCCGAGACGTTCTCGATGGTGCAGGTCGCGCGGGTCTTGAACGTCCCGCGGCCGCGCTCGTAGGCGTCACGGATGCCGTCCAGGCCGACGATCCGGCCGCCGGTCGGCAGGTCGGGGCCGGGCACGAACCGCATCAGGTCGTCGAGCGTGGCGTCCGGGTTGTCGATCAGGTGCCGGGCCGCGGCGATCACCTCGCCGAGGTTGTGCGGCGCCATGTTGGTCGCCATCCCGACCGCGATCCCGGACGCGCCGTTGACCAGCAGGTTGGGGAACGCGGCGGGCAGGACCTCGGGCTCGGTCTCCTGGCCGTCGTAGTTGGGCCGGAAGTCGACGGTGTCCTCGTCGATCGACGACACCATCAGCATCGCCTCGCGGGTCAGCCGCGACTCGGTGTACCGCATGGCGGCGGGCATGTCATCGCCGCCGAGCGAGCCGAAGTTGCCGTGCCCGTCGACCAGCGGCATCCGCATCGCCCAGGGCTGCGCCATCCGCACCATCGCGTCGTAGATCGCGCTGTCGCCGTGCGGGTGCAGCTTGCCCATCACCTCGCCGACCACGCGGGCGCACTTGACGTGCCCGCGGTCGGGGCGCAGTCCCATCTCGTTCATCGAGTACAGGATGCGGCGCTGCACGGGCTTGAGGCCGTCGCGCGCGTCGGGCAGTGCCCGCTGGTAGATGACCGAGTACGCGTACTCGAGGAAGCTGCCGCGCATCTCCTCCGAGACATCGACGTCGATGATGTTCTCTTCGAAGTCCGGCGGGGGAGGGGCCTGGGATCCGCGTCGTGCCATGTGGGACATTGTGGCGGGTCCTAGAGACAGATTCGCACCGGACGGCGGTCCGGCGCGCCGAAAGTCACCCTTCCGACATCTCCCCGGAGGTTCCGATGAGCCCGCTGGCCGACTTCCAGAACGAGATCTACCTGAAGGGGCTCGGCGACGTCCTGCCCGAGCTGCCCACGGACCTGACCAGGCTGGAGGCGCTGGCGGAGGCGCGGCTGTCGGCGCGCGCGTTCGGGTACGTGGCGGGCTCGGCCGGCAGCGAGTCGACCGCGCGGGCCAACCGGGCGGCGTTCGAGCGGCGCCGGATCGTGCCGCGGATGCTGCGCGACGTCGGCCACCGCGACCTCTCGGTGGAGGTCCTGGGGACGCCGATGCCGGCGCCGGTGCTGCTGGCGCCGATCGGCGTCCAGTCGATCTTCCACCCGGAGGGCGAGCTCGCGGTCGCGCGGGCGGCGGCGGCGTGCGGGCTGCCCATGGTGCTGAGCACGGCGGCCTCGTTCACGATCGAGGAGGTCGCCGCCGCGAACGGGGACGGCCCGCGCTGGTACCAGCTGTACTGGCCCAAGGACCGGGACCTCGCGGTCAGCTTCCTGGAGCGGGCGAAGGCGGCGGGCTACACGGCGCTGGTGGTCACGCTCGACACGTTCACGATGGCGTGGCGGCCCCGCGACCTCGACCAGGCGTACCTGCCGTTCCTGCGCGGGATCGGGACGGCCAACTACTTCACCGACCCGGTCTTCCAGAAGGCGATCGGCGGGCCGGTCACCGACGCCAACCGCGACACCGCGATCCTGCACTGGGTCGCGAACTTCGGGAACCCCACGCTGACCTGGGACGACCTGGTCTTCCTGCGCGAGCACTGGGACGGCCCGATCGCCCTCAAGGGCATCCAGCACCCCGACGACGCCCGGCGCGCCGTGCACGCGGGCATGGACGGCGTGATCGTGTCCAACCACGGCGGCCGCCAGGTGGACGGCGCCATCGCCTCCCTGGACGCGCTGCCGCGCATCGTGGAGGCGGTCGGGGAGCAGGCCGCGGTGCTGTTCGACAGCGGCGTGCGGACCGGGTCCGACGCGGCCAAGGCGCTGGCGCTGGGCGCGCGGGCGGTGCTGGTCGCGCGGCCGTACGCCTACGGGCTCGCGCTGGGCGGCGAGGCGGGCGTCCGGCACGTGCTGCGCTGCCTGATGGCCGAGCTGGAGCTGACCATGGCCCTGTCGGGCCACCGGACCCCCGACGAGCTGACCCCGGAGATCCTCCAGGAGGTCTGACGCCCGGCAGGTTCTTACGAACCGCGAACGTACCGCTCCGACCAGGGCCGGAGCGTTCCCGGCCGGGCTAGCCTCCGAATACCGGCGATCTTGGTCCGGGGCGCGGAGACGACCCCATGACGGATGTCATGGGCGCGCCCTGAGGAAGTCCCGGCGCACTCCTGACGCCCGTGACTGCAAGCCCCCGCCGGACGGCGCGAGCATGGAGGCATGGGCGTGAACGTGATCGAGGTGCGGGGGGCAGGGGTCCGGTTCGGCCGGCGGGAGGCCGTGCGCGGCGTCTCGTTCGCGGTGGGCGAGGGCGAGATCTGCGCGCTGCTCGGTCCCGCGGGGGCCGGGAAGACGACGCTGCTGGAGGTCGCCGCGGGGATGCGGCGGCCGTCGTCCGGCGAGGCGCGGGTGCGCGGGGCCGACCCGTACGAGGACCGCGCGGCGCTGCGCACGGGCGCCGTCTGGCGCGAGGGCGGGCTGTTCCCGGGGCTGACCGCCGGGGAGGTCGTCGACACCTGGCGGCGCTGGACCGCCGATCCGATCACGCGGGACGAGGCGCTGCGCGCGACCGGCCTCGGCGGCCACGAGGACGTCCCGTTCGAGCGGCTGAGCCCACGCGGGCAGCGCCTGCTGGACCTGTCGCTCGCGCTGGTCGGGCGCTCCGACGTGCTCTTCCTGGACGAGCCGTCGGCGGGCCTGGACGCGGCGGGCGCCCGGAAGATCCGTTCGGTGCTGCGGGAGCTGGCGGGGACCGGCGTCACGATCCTGCTGGCCACCCGCGACCCGGACGAGGCGGCGGCCGCCGACCGCACCGTCGTCCTGGACCGGGGGAGCGTCGCGGCGCCCGCCCCGCCTTGGGCGGCGTGACCGCCGGGAGGCCGCGCGGTTGTCGTCCTGAACAACGGTCGCGGTGATCCTGGCGGGGCCCTTCGCCCGTATCCGGGGGCGTACGTACTCTTGGGTCCACCCCAGCGCCCAGGCGGAGGCAGGCAGGCCCGTGCAGCCCAGGATCCCGCGTCCCACCGGCATCGCCCTGATCATCGTGGCGATGACGCTGGTCACCCTGGCGGGCTACATGCTGCCCGCGCTCTGGTACGAGCTGTTCGAGCGGCACGACTACGGGCGCGCGGCATTGGGCGCGCTGTCCACGGCGGCGGTGTTCGCCCTCTACGGGCGGCTGCTCTGGTTGAACCTGATGCGCCGTACCGTCCCGGCGCACCGCGCGGGGCTGGCGGCCATCGCCGCGGTCTGCTGGGCGCTGGCGGCGTTCATGGACGCGAAGGCCGGGTGGGGGAACGCGCTGGTCCTGCCCGCCGGGCTCATCGCCGTGGTGCTCCCCGTGCGGGAGGCCGTCGCGGCCGCGGCGGCGGCGACCGTCCTGACGCCCGCGTACGGCCTGCTGCTCGGGCTGCCCGCGCTGAACATCCTCTACCAGGCGCTGGGGATCCCGCTGGCGGCGTTCTCCGGGTACGTGACCGTCTGGCTCTTCCACGTGGTCCAGGAGCTGCGGGAGGCGCGGGCCGAGCTGGCCCGCTCGGCCGTGGGCGAGGAGCGGCTGCGCTTCGCGCGCGACCTGCACGACGTCCTCGGCCACAGCCTCCAGGCCGTCGCCCTGAGGGCCGAGGTCGCCGAACGGTTCGTGGAGCGCGACCGGGAGCGCGTCCGCAAGGAGCTGGTCGAGATCCAGCGGATGGCGCGCGACTCGGTACGGGACGTGCGCGAGGTCGTCCGCGGCTACAGGGCGACGTCCCTGCGCACCGAGCTGGAGGGCATGTCGGCCGTGCTGCGCGCGGCGGGCATCCGGTGCGAGCCCCCGGAGATCTCGCCCGACCTGCCCGCGCACGTGCACGAGCCGCTCGGGTGGGCCGCCCGGGAGGCCGCCACCAACGTGCTGCGCCACAGCGGCGCCACCTGGTGCATGATCACGGTGTGGTCGGACGGCGAGCGCGTCTGGCTGGAGATCGGCAACGACGGCGCCGGCCGCCGGGTCGAGGGGACCGGCAGCGGGCTGGCCGGGCTCGCCGAGCGGATCGCTGCGGCGGGCGGCGAGTTCACCGCCGGGCCGGTCGGCGACGGCACGTTCCGGCTGGCGGCGGCCGTGCCGGTGGTGCCCGCCGTACCGGCGGGGCCGGTGGAGGGAGTGGCGTGATCCGCGTACTGCTGGCCGACGACCATCTGCTGATCCGCGAGGCGCTCGTCCTGCTGCTGGGCACCGAGGAGGGCATCGAGGTCGTCGCCGACGTCGGCCGCGGCGACGAGGCCGTGGACCGGGCGCTGAGCCTGAAACCGGACGTCGCGGTGCTCGACATCGACATGCCGGGCCTGGACGGGCTGGCCGCCGCCGAGCGGCTGTCGGCGGCGCTGCCCGGCTGCCGGCTGGTGATCGTGACGGCGCACGGCCGGCCCGGCAACCTGCGGCGGGCGATGGCCGCCGGGGTGCGCGGCTTCCTCGGCAAGGACGCCCCGGGCGCGCGGCTGGCGGAGGTGATCCGGCAGGTGGCGGCCGGCGCGCGGTACATCGACCCGCAGCTGGCGGCGGACGCGCTGGCCGCCGAGGAGTGCCCGCTGACGCCGCGCGAGCTGGACACGCTGCGCGCCGCCGCCGACGGCGCCCCGGTGGCGCGGATCGCGCGCTCGCTGGGCCTGTCGGAGGGGACCGTGCGCAACTACCTGTCGGCGGCGGTCACCAAGCTCGGCGCCGACAACCGGCACGCGGCGGTGCGCGCCGCCCGCGACTTCGGCTGGCTCTGACGGCCGCCGCCGCGACGGCGGGAACGGCCACCCGGCCAGGCGGGGACGGCCGGGCAGGGCCGGGCGCGGACGCTCGGGCGGAACGATCAGGCGGGGACGGTCACGCGCGGGCGAGGACGCCGTCGATGCTGAGGGTCTCCAGGACGGACCCGTCGGCGTCCAGCGCCTCGATGGCGGGGGCGCGGCGGGCGCCCCACACGACGGCCGTGTGGCCGTGCGGCGGCACCGCGAGCAGGCGCTTGCCGACGCGCAGGTGGGTGACGTCGGCCGACACCCGCAGGCGCACCTGGCTGACCCACTTGGCGCCCCAGGGCAGGAGCCGGTTGGCGTTGCGGACGGTACGGCCCCACCCGTACCGCTGGAGGTGGCCGCCCAGCTCGTCGGCCGACCGGCGGGCGAGGGGCTCGTCGATGGCGCAGCCGCCACCGCCGCCCAGCTCCATCCACTCGCCGTCGCGGCGGTGGAACGTCCAGCCCTCGATGAACGGCGGAACGTTCCCGGCAGCCGTCCGCGGGAGCCGCAGGAACGTGACAACGGCGATGTCGCCGTCGACGTCGAGGCCGAGCGGGAGGAACTCCAGGCCGCCGTCACCGCCGGCCGGGGCGGCCTCGGGCAGGCCGTCCTGGAGCAGCCGCAGGCACTCCGCGTGCACCTCGTTGTCGTTCATGTGGCGGGGACCTCGTGATCGTGCAGGCAGGGGGAAGGGCCCTCCCGCAGCGAGGGCCCTACGTCGGATTCACTCTAAAGGTCTGGGTCACCATGTTTCATCCGTCTCCTTGCACTCCCTGTCACCACGCGCGGCCGGGGTTCCCTCCAGACCGCGGACGGCGACGAGGGCGCACTGCGCGGCGGCGGGCAGCCCGGCCCCCAGCGCGAGGGCGATGGCGAGCGCCCGGCCGTCCTCGCCGGCGGTCGCCACGTCGAACCAGGCGTCCATGACCAGCAGCCCCGCGGTGGCCGCCGCGGTCAGCGTGTGACGGTTATCACCCCTGGCCAGCAGTACTCCGGTGCTCACCAGCCCGGCGGCGATCACCGCGTCCAGCCCGATCCAGGCCACCGCCCAGTTCGACACCTGCGCGGTCTCCGGAAGGCGGACCGCGAGCACGCCCATCCAGGGGACGAGCGCGGCGCCGCCGGCCACCAGGCTCCACGCCGTCCAGCGGGTGCGGTCGGTCCTCCATGGGCGCGGCAGGGCGCGCAGGCGCGGGAGCGGCCGGGTGCGGGGCGCGGTCGGAACCATCGGGTCTCCTCGGGAAGGCGCGCCTCGGAGGGAGGGCGTGCTCCAAGCCTTCCGGAGCCCGGCGTCACCGTCTGTAGCACGAGAGTCCGTTCCGGGGGTGGCACCAGGTACAGCCCCGGCCTGGTGCGCGCCGTATGGTCATGCCCCATAGCAGGGCAATACGGTTTGCCCATGGCATCCGTCTCCCTGCTGCGGCGTGCCCGCGTGCACGCTCCGTGGTCGGCCGCGGCGTGGCGGGACACCGTGTTCACCGCGTCCGGGGTGCCGCTGCAACTGGCCGCCTGGACGATGGTCGGCCTGCCCTGGACGCTCTGGGAGCCGGACGCCCCGCCCGCGGTCCTGCTGGCCTCCGTCGTCCCGGTCGCGGCCGTGGCGGTGCTGGTCTTCCCGCTGGCCACGGCGCAGCGCGAGCGCTGCTGGGCGATGCTCGGCCTGCGCGTCGCCGCGCCCCGCGAGCGGACCCTGGCCGCGATGGGGCGCCCGCTCCGCTACCACCTGCTCGCCGGACCGGCGCTGGCCTGCGGCGGGCTGCTGGTGATCCTCGCCTGGGCCGGCGGGCTCGGACTGTCGGCGATCATGGCGTACGGGTGGACGCTGCCGTCGGCGGACCCGTTCCTGTACGGGCTCCTCACCCTGGCCGGCCTCGTCCTGCTCGCCGCCGCGCCCTGGCTGGCCGCGGCCGTCCGGCGGCTGGACGCCCGGGCCGTCGCGGCGCTGCTCGGCCCGGACCGCGCCGAGGAGCTGGAGCGCCGCGTCGAGGACCTGGCCGAGAAGCGCGCCGGGGTCGTCGACGCCGCCGACATCGAGCGCCGCCGGATCGAGCGCGACCTGCACGACGGCGCCCAGCAGCGGCTGGTGTCGCTCGCGATGAACCTCGGCCTGGCCCGCGAGACGCTGACCGGCGTCCCGGACCCGGCCATGCGGGTGATCGTCGAGGCGCACGAGGAGGCCAAGGAGGCGCTGGCCGACATGCGCGCGCTCATCCGCGGCCTGCATCCGGCCGTGCTGGAGGACCGCGGGCTGGACGCGGCGCTGTCGGGCGTCGCCGCCCGCGTCCCGCTGCCGGTGCGGCTGCGCGTCGACGTCCCCGTCCGCGCGTCCTCGACCGTCGAGGCCGTCGCGTACTTCGTGGTCTCCGAGGCCCTCACCAACGTGGTCAAGCACGCGCGCGCGTCCGCCGTCGAGATCGACGTCGAGCGGCGCGGCGACGTCCTGCGCGTGCGGGTCGCCGACGACGGGGTGGGCGGCGCCGACCCGGCCGGCGGCTCCGGGCTGGTGGGGCTGGGGCGGCGGGTCGGGTCGGTGGACGGTACGTTCCGGATCGTCAGCCCCGCCGGAGGGCCGACCACCGTCACCGTGGAGCTGCCGTGCGCATTGTGATCGCCGAGGACTCGGTCCTGCTGCGGGCCGGGCTGATCAAGCTGCTGGAGACGGCGGGGTTCGCGGTCCCGGCGGCGGTGGGCGACGCCGACGCGCTGCTGGCCGCGGTGGAGGAGCACCGCCCGGACGCGGCGATCGTGGACGTGCGGATGCCGCCGGCGTTCACCGACGAGGGCGTGCGGGCGGCGCTGGTGATCCGGCGGCAGTGGCCCGAGGTGGCGCTGCTGCTGCTGTCGCAGTACGTGGAGGAGCGGTACGCCGCCGACCTGCTGGCCACCAACACCAGCGGCGTCGGCTACCTGCTCAAGGACCGGGTCGCGGACGTGTCGGCGTTCCTGGACGCGCTGCGCCGGGTCGCCGCCGGCGGCACGGCGCTGGACCCGGAGGTGGTCGCCCAGCTGCTGCTGCGCCGCGCCAGCGACCCGCTCGAACGGCTCACCCCGCGCGAGCGGGACGTGCTGGGGCTGATGGCCGAGGGCCGCTCCAACGCGGGCGTGGCGGCCGCGCTGGTGATCAGCGAGAGCGCGGTCGCCAAGCACATCAACGGGATCTTCGCCAAGCTCGACCTGCCGCACGCCGAGGGCGACCACCGGCGGGTGCTGGCCGTGCTGCGGTTCCTGGGCGGCGGCGCGTGACCGGCGCGGCGGGCCCGGCGAGCCCGGCGGGCGGGGCGGGGGAGCGGCGGCGCGGCATCTGGGTGGCGCTGGCGATCGCGACCGCCGCCGTCGTGGTGCTCCCGGCCGGCCTGTACGCCTGGGGGACGGCGATCCGCCGCACCGCGTCGGTCACCGACACCTACCGCCGCCCGGTCACCGACGTCGAGATCGACGCGGGCGGCGCGCGGGTGACGGTCGGGCCGGGCGAGGCCGGCCGGGTACGGGTGGTCGCCCGGCTGAGCTGGGCGCTGCACCGGCCGCGGGTGGAGCGGATCTGGGCGGGCGAGCTGCTGCTGATCAGGTACGAGTGCGAGACCGACGGGTGGACCTACCCGGGCCTCCGGTGCGACGCGGACATCGACGTCCAGGTGCCGCAGGGGGTGCGGGTGCGGGCGCAGTCGGGCTCCGGGCCGCTCCGCCTCCGCGGGCTCGGCGGGGACCTGCGGCTGGAGACCAGGTCCGGCACCGTCGAGCTGGCCGACGTGCGCGGCCGGATCTGGGCGCGGGCGGGCTCCGGCGAGATCACCGGCAGGGGCCTGGCCGCGCCCTCGGTGGAGGCCGAGGTCGGCTCGGGGCGGCTCGACTTCGCGTTCGCGTCGCCGCCCCGGTACGTGAAGGCGTCGGCCGGGTCGGGGGCGGTGCGGGTGACCGTCCCGAACGGCTCGTACTACCGGGTGGGGGCCGAGGCCGGCTCGGGCCGGGTGCGGATCGATCCCGCGCTGAACGACCGCTCGTCGCCGCGGGCGATCGTGGCCAAGACCGGTTCCGGGGCGCTGACCATCGGTTATCCCGCGGACCGCTGAACGGCGCCGGGATTTGCGTCATTTGCGTGCGGCGGGTTTACTGATGACATGACCGCCGTACGCCGCCGCCCCCTGTGTCGCCTGCGCGCCCCGCAGACGATGGGCCGCCGCGCGCGCGACCGGCGAATGTGTGAGCGCTGAGGGCCCCCGACCGCAGAGCCTCGCGCCCCGAAGCGAGTCCCGCCGACCCCGCCTGCCGCACATGATCTTCGAGCGCCACCTGCTGAGCCACGCGCCGTTCCCGCCCGGCCTGTCCTGAACGCGCCCGCTCGCCCCGCCACCGTCCCGTTCGTCCGGGCCCGGCCGCCCATGGCCCGCCCGCATGCCCACGGAATGATTTCCTGTGATCCAGATCAATGAACTGAGGAAGGTCTACCGCGCCCGAGGGCGCGCCGTGACCGCCGTCGACGGCGTCGACCTGTCCGTGCGCGAGGGCGAGGTCTACGGCGTGCTCGGCCGCAGCGGCGCCGGCAAGAGCACCCTGCTGCGCTGCGTCAACCTGCTCGACCGCCCCGACACCGGCCGGATCGTGGTGGACGGCCAGGACCTGCTGTCACTGAGCGGCGGCGAGCTGCGCGCCGCCCGGCAGCGGATCGGCATGATCCACCAGCACTTCGGGCTGCTGTCCAGCCGCACCGTCGCCGGGAACGTCGCGTTCCCGCTGGAGGTCATGGGCGTGCCCCGCAAGGAGCGCGCCGGCCGCGTCGCCGAGCTGCTGGACCTCGTCGGCCTCGCCGAGCACGCCGGCGCGTACCCGGCGCAGCTGTCGGGCGGCCAGAAGCAGCGCGTCGGCATCGCCCGCGCGCTCGCCGGGCGGCCCAAGGTCCTGCTGTCGGACGAGGCCACCTCCGCGCTCGACCCCGAGACCACCGCCTCCATCCTGGAGCTGCTGCGCGACCTCAACCGCAGGCTCGGCCTGACCATCCTGCTGATCACCCACGAGATGGACGTGGTCAAGCGGATCTGCGACTCGGCCGCGATCATGCGCGCGGGCCGGATCGTCGAGTCCGGCCCGGTCCGCGACCTGCTGCTGCGCCCCGGCTCGGAGCTGGCCCGCGACCTGCTGCCGCTGCCCGCGCTCGACCCGGCCGCGAGCGGCACCACCGTCGTGGACGTCACGTTCGAGGGCGACAGCGCCGACCGGCCGTTCGTGTCCTCGCTCGCGCGCACCTACTCGATCGACGTGAACATCCTCGGCGGCGCGGTCGAGGAGATCGCCGGCACCCGCATCGGCCGGCTGCGCATCGAGCTGCCCGGCGACCCCGACGTCAACGCCGCCCAGCTCGCCCACCTGCGCGAGGCCGGGCTGGCCGTCGAGGTGCGCACCCCCGCCACGCCCGGCGCGTCCGACACAACGGGCACGTCCGGCACGGCCACTACGTCCACCGTCGGCAAGGAGGCGTCGCTCTCATGACCTGGGACGAGATGCTGCCGCTGCTTCGGCAGGGCAGCCTGGAGACCCTCCAGATGACCGTCTGGTCGACGCTGTTCACCGCGATCGGCGGGATCCTCGTCGGCGTGCTGCTGGTGATCACCGACCGGGACGGCCTGCTGCCGTCGCGGCCGGTCAGCGCCGCCCTCGGGCTCGTCGTCAACGTCGGGCGGTCCATCCCGTTCATCATCCTGATGATGGGGATCATCCCGTTCACCCGGCTGGTGGTCGGCACCTCGATCGGCACCACGGCCGCGATCGTCCCGCTGACGGTGTCGGCGATCCCGTTCTACGCCCGGCTGGTCGAGACCGCGCTGCGCGAGGTCGAGCCCGGCACGGTCGCCGCCGCCCGCGCGATGGGCGCGTCCCGTACCGAACTGGTCCGCAAGGTCCTGCTGCGCGAGGCCCGCCCCGGGCTGGTCGCCGGACTGACCGTCACCGTGATCGCGCTGATCGGCTACTCGGCCATCGCCGGCGCGGTCGGCGGCGGCGGCCTCGGCGACCTGGCCGTCCGGTACGGCTACCAGCGCTTCGAGACCACGATGATGATGGCGATCCTGGTGCTGCTGGTGCTGCTGGTGGCGATCATCCAGCTGGCCGGCGACCTGTGCGTCCGGCGCCTCACGCACAAGTGACCGCCCCCTAGACCTTCACGCAACACATCCACACCCAGAAAGGCACTTGTCGTGCTGCGCAAGATATCTGTCGCCATCGCGTCCGCCGGGCTGCTCCTCGGCCTGTCGGCCTGCGGCGGCTCCGCCGCCGAGGACGACTCGACCCTGACCGTCGGCGCCACCTCCGTCCCGCACGCGGAGATCCTGAACTACGTCAAGAAGGACCTCGCGGGCAAGGCCGGGATCAAGCTGGAGATCAAGGAGTTCAGCAACTACGAGCAGCTGAACCCCGCCCTCAACGACGGCCAGCTCGACGCCAACTACTTCCAGCACCGCCCGTACCTGGCCGAGTCCAACCAGAAGAGCGGGCAGAAGCTGGAGTTCGTCGCGGGCGTCCACCTGGAGCCGCTGGCCGTCTACTCCAAGAAGGTCACCAAGCTGCAGGACCTTCGCCAGGGCGCCACGGTCGCGCTGCCCAGCGACCCGTCCAACCTGGCCCGCGCGCTGAACCTGCTCGCCGCCAACGGCGTCATCACGATGAAGCAGGGCGCCGGCGAGACCGCCACCGAGAAGGACGTCGCGAGCAACCCCAAGGGGATCGAGTTCCGCCCGACCGACGCCGCCGCGCTGCCCCGCCAGCTCGCCGACGTCGACGCCTCGGTGATCAACGGCAACTACGCCCTCGAAGGCGGCCTCACCCCCGCCAAGGACGCCCTGGCCAGCGAGAAGCCGGAGAACAACCCGTACGTCAACGGGCTGGTCACCAAGGCCGAGACCAAGGACGACGCGCAGGTCAAGAAGCTCGCCGAGCTGCTGACCGGCCCCGAGGTCAAGAAGTTCATCCAGGACAAGTACCAGGGCTCGGTGCTCCCCGCCGCCTGACGTACGGTCCGCCCCTCCGGCCGCCCGGGACGCTCCACCGAGAATGTCCCGGGCGGCTGATATGACTCCTTCCGTCATCCGGAAGGGGTCCCATGGGCGTTCACGAGCACCTCACCGTCTACGACGGCCGGGCGGTCGTCGACTTCGACCCGGAGCTCGGCGAGCTCTGCGCGACCGGTCCCGAACTCGTCCGCGAGCTCGACCTCGCCTGGCCGGTGCCCCCCGAGCCCGCGTGGCGCGTGAGGACGTACTACGACGGGCCGGCGTTCGACGAGGTCTTCGCGGAGTTCCTCGACGCCGTCGACGCGGCCCGGGTGACGCACCTCGTCATCGGTTTCTACGGCTCCCGGGGCGATTCCTTCGCCGACCCGGTCGAGCTGCTCGTGGACGCCGCCGGCCGCCTGCCCCGCCTGCGGGCCCTGTTCCTCGGCGACATCGTCTCCGAGGAGCATGAGATCTCCTGGATCCCGCAGAGCGACATCACCCCGCTCTTCGCCGCCTTCCCCGGCCTGGGACGCCTGGACGTGCGCGGCGGCCGCGGGCTCGCGCTCCGCCCGGTCTCCCATGAGTCGCTCAGGATGCTGCGCCTGGAGAGCGGCGGCCTGCCCCGCGAGATCGTCCGGGCCGTCCACGAGAGCGACCTGCCGTCCCTGGACCACCTGGACCTGTGGCTCGGCTCCCCCGCGTACGGCGGCGACGCGCGGATCGAGGACCTGCGGCCCATCCTGGACGGAGCGCGCCTCCCCGCGCTGCGCCACCTCGGCCTGGAGGACAGCGAGATCCAGGACGAGATCGCCCAGGCCGTCGCGGGCGCCCCGATCGTGGCCCGGCTGGAATCGCTCAGCCTGGGCCTGGGCCTGCTGACCGACACCGGCGCCGAGGCTCTGCTGTCGGGCCAGCCGCTCACCCATCTGGAACTGCTCGACCTGCGCCACCACTACCTCAGCGACGCGATGATGGACCGGCTCGAGGACGCGCTGCCCGACACCGAGGTGGACCTGGACCGCGCGCGCGACCCCGAGGACGAGTGGCGCATGATCGCCGCCGCCGAATGAGCTTGCACCCGGAAGGAAACCCATGGGCATCTACCAGCACCTCACCACGTTCGCGGGACGGCCGATCGCCGACCTGAGCCCGGACCCGGACGCGGACCCGGACGAGAGCGTCGAGCTCTCCGGCGAGGACGGGAAGGACGGCGCCGCGCGCTCGCCGAGGAAGGCGTACCGGCTGGCGGGCGCGTTCGAAGGCGTCCCGTTCGACGAGATCCTCGACGCGTTCCTGGACGGCGCGGACTGCTCCGCGGTGACGCATCTGGTCATCGGCTACTGGGGCGCCTCGTACGACGACGGCGCCGCCGACCCGACCGCGCTGCTGGTGGCGGCCGCCGACCGGCTGCCCTCGCTGGAGGCGCTGTTCATCGGCGACATCGTGGGCGAGGAGTCGGAGATCTCCTGGATCGAGCAGTCCGACATCACCCCGCTGTTCGAGGCGTTCCCCAGGCTCGCGCATCTGGAGGTGCGCGGCGGGACGGGGCTGAAGCTGAGCCCGGTCAAGAGCGACGTGCTCAGGACGCTGCGGTTCGAGGCCGGCGGGCTGCCCGGCGCGGTCGTCCGCGCCGTCGGCGACAGCGACTTGCCCGCGCTGGAGCACCTGGACCTGTGGCTCGGCGTCGGCGACTACGGCGGCGACGCGCGGATCGAGGACCTGGCCGCCATCCTCGGCGGCGCCCGGCTGCCTTCGCTGAAGCACCTCGGGCTGGAGAACAGCGAGATCCAGGACGAGATCGCGCGGGCGGTCGCGGGCGCCCCGATCGTGGCGCGGCTGGAGTCGCTCAGCCTCGCCATGGGCGCGCTGACCGATCCGGGCGCCGAGGCGCTGGTCGCCGGGCAGCCGCTCACCCACCTCAAGCGGCTGGACCTGCACCACCACTACCTCACCGACGCGACCATGGAGCGCCTCCGCACGGCCTTCCCCGGGGTCGAGGTGGACCTGGACGAGCAGGACGAGGCGGAGGACGACTGGGTGTACGTCGCCGTGTCCGAATGAGTCCGGAAATGCGGGCGTTCGTCGGCGGCGGCCGCGGTCCTGCTGGTAGGACGGGTCCCGACGATCATTCCGAGGGGGTCCTGTGACGATCAACGAGCATATGACGGAGTACGCCGGACTGCCGGTCTTCGAGTTCGAGGGCCCCGCCGACGGGCTGCCGGAGCCGGGCGCGGTCGCCTGGCGGCTGACGCACGACGAGGACGAGGACGGCCGATTCGGCCTGCTCTTCAAGGACTTCCTCGACGCCGTCGACACCGAGCGGGTCACGCACCTGGTGGTCGGCTGCTGGTCGGTCACGCTCAGCCCGGCGGACCCGTACCCGCCGGACCTGCTGATCGGGGCCGCGCACCACTTCCCCGCGCTGCGGTCGCTGTTCTTCGGCGACATCGTGCTGGAGCAGCAGGAGATCTCCTGGATCGAGCACGACGACATCACGCCGCTGCTGGAGGCGTTCCCGGCGCTGGAGCGCCTCGACGTGCGGGGAAGCGCCGGCCTGGTGCTGAGGCCGTTCCGCAGCGAGGCCCTCAGGACGCTGCGGTTCGAGTCCGGCGGGCTGCCGTCGGAGATCGTCCGGGCCGTGGCCGCGAGCGAGCTGCCCGGCCTCAGGCACCTCGACCTGTGGCTCGGCGCCCGCGCCTACGACGGTGACGTGGGGGAGGCCGACCTGGCGGAGATCCTGGCCGGCGACCGGCTCCCGGCCCTGCGGCACCTCGGGCTGGAGAACGCCGAGATCGCGGACGAGGCCGCCGCCGCGCTGGCCGGCGCGGCGGTGGTGGCGCGGCTGGAGTCGCTGAGCCTGGCCAAGGGCATCCTCAGCGACACCGGCGCGGAGGCGCTGCTCGCCGGCCAGCCGCTCACCCACCTGAAGCGCCTCGACCTGCACCACCACTTCGTCACCGAGCCGATGCGGGACCGCCTGCGCGCCGCCCTGCCCGGCGTCGACATCGACCTCTCCGAGCCGCACGGAAGCGGCCACGAGCCGGAGTGGAGCTACATCTACGTCGCCGAATGATCGTTCCGATCCGAAAGACTCCATGATGAACGAGCATCTGACCGAGTTCGCCGGCCTGCCGGTCGCCGAGTTCGCGTCGGCGGGGGCCGCCGTCCGGGCGGCGCCGTCCGAGGTGGCCTGGGCCGTCCGGGAGGAGGAGGGGTTCGACCGCGACCTCGACCGCTTCCTGCGGAGCGTGGACACCTCCCAGGTGACGCACCTGGTGGTGGGCTTCTGGGGGTACGACGGGGATCCGGTGGAGATCCTCGCCGCCGCCGGCGGCCGGCTGCCGAACCTGCGGGCGCTGTTCCTCGGCGACATCCTGGACCAGGAGCTGCACATCTCCTGGATCCGGCTGGGCGACCTCACGCCGCTGTTCGAGGCGTTCCCCGGCCTGGAGCGCCTGGAGGTCAGGAGCGGGGAGAACCTGAACCCCGGCGAGGAGGGGCCGCTGTTCGCGCCCATGCGCAACGACCGGCTGCGCGTGCTGCGGTTCGAGTCGGGCGGGCTCCCCGGCGCGCTGGTGCGCAGCGTGGCCGCGAGCGACCTGCCCGCCCTGGAGCGCCTCGACCTCTGGCTCGGCACCCGGGCGTACGGCGGCGATTCCACCCTCGGCGACCTCGCCCCCGTTCTCACCGGTGAACGCCTGCCCGCACTGCGCGACCTCGGCCTCCGGAACTGCGACTTCCAGGACGAGATCGCCGCCGCACTCGCGTCCGCGCCGGTCGTGGCGCGGCTGGAGACGCTCGGCCTCGGCATGGGCACGCTGTCCGACCGCGGCGCGGAGTCGCTGCTCTCCGGGCAGCCGCTCACCCATCTGAGCACGCTCGACCTGGAGTACCACCACCTGTCCGAGCCCATGATGGAGCGGCTGCGCGCCGCGCTGCCCGGCGTCCGGGTCGAACTCCGGATGGCGCAGGGCGCGGCCGAGTGGGACGGCGAGGATTCGTGGGCCGCCTCGATGTACATCGCGGTCTCGGAATGAGGTCCCCTGCCCCGTACCGCCGTCGCCGCACGCCCCCCTGAGGATTCCGGAGAGCCGATGAACGACGACCATCTGACCGAGTTCGCCGGGCTGCCGGTGGTGGCCTTCACCACCGACACCCGGCCGGACGATCCGCAGCCGCCCGCCGGTGAGGCCGCCTGGGCGGTGCGGGGCGACTGGAGCGGCGAGCCGTACCGCGATGTCTTCGCGCGTTTCATGGACGCGGTCGACACCACTCGGGTGACCGCGCTGGTGATCGGCTTCTGGGGCTTCGACGGCGCCGACGGGAAGGGCGCCCGCGCGCTGGTCGAGGCCGCCGCCCGCTTCCCGAACCTCCGCGCCGTCTTCCTCGGCGACATCCTGGACGAGGAGTACCACATCTCCTGGATCCAGCACGACGACATCACGCCGCTGGTGGAGGCGTTCCCGGAGCTGGAGCGGCTGGAGGTGCGGGGCGGCCTCCATCTGGGGCTGAGCCCGTTCAGCAACCCGAACCTGAAGGTGCTCCGGTTCGAGTCGGGCGGGCTCGACGCCGAGATCGTACGGGCGGTCACGGCGAGTGAGCTGCCTGCCCTGGAGCGGCTCGACCTGTGGTTCGGTGACCCGCAGTACGGGGGTGACGCGGAGATCGGCGACCTGGCCCCGATCATGACCGGCGAGCGGCTGCCCGCGCTCCGCCACCTGCACCTCTGCAACAGCGTCTTCCAGGACGAGATCGCCGCGGAACTCGCGTCCGCGCCGGTCGTGGCGCGGCTGGAGACGCTCGGGCTCGGCATGGGGCTGCTCACCGACCGGGGCGCCGAGGAGTTGCTGGCAGGTCAGCCGCTCACCCATCTGAGCACGCTCGACCTGGAGTACCACTACCTGTCCGAGCCGATGATGGAGCGGTTGCGCGCCGCGCTGCCCGGCGTCCGGGTCGCCCTCGGCCAGGCCCAGGGCGCGGCCGAGCTGGACGAGGACGACCTGTGGGACACGGAGATGTACGTCGCGGTGGCCGAATGACGTTCCGCCACCGGACCCGGAGGGCCGCACGTTGATCGATGAGCATCTGACCGAGTTCGCCGGGCTGCCGGTGGTGGCCTTCACCCCCGACACCGGGCCGGACGATCCGCTGCCGCCCGCCGGTGAGGTCGCCTGGGCGGTGCGGGGCGACTGGAGCGACGAGTCGTACCGCGATGTCTTCGCGCGTTTCATGGACGCGGTCGACACCACTCGGGTGACCGCGCTGGTGATCGGCTTCTGGGGCTGGGACGACGTGGACGGCCTCGGCGCGAGCACGCTGGCCGAGGCCGCCGACCGCTTCCCGAACCTGCGCGCGGTGTTCGTCGGCGACATCCTGGACGAGGAGTACCACATCTCCTGGATCCCGCACGGCGACATCACGCCGCTGGTGGAGGCGTTCCCCGGGCTGGAGCGGCTGGAGGTGCGGGGCGGCCTCGGGCTCGTCATGGAGCCGTTCCGCAACCTGAACCTCAGGGTGCTGCGCTTCGAGTCGGGCGGGCTTCCCACCGAGGTCGTACGGGCCGTCGCGGCGAGCGAGCTGCCCGCCCTGGAACGGCTCGACCTGTGGTTCGGCGACCCGCAGTACGGGGGTGACGCGGAGATCGGAGACATCGCCCCGATCATGACCGGCGAGCGGCTGCCCGCGCTCCGGGACCTCGGCCTCCGGAACGGCGTCTTCCAGGACGAGATCGCCGCGGAGATCGCGTCCGCGCCGGTCGTGGCGCGGCTGGAGACGCTCGGCCTCGGCATGGGGATGCTGTCCGACCGGGGCGCGGAGTCGCTGCTCTCCGGGCAGCCGCTCACCCATCTGAGCACGCTCGACCTGGAGTACCACCATCTCTCCGAGCCCATGATGGAGCGGCTGCGCGCGGCGCTGCCCGGCGTCCGGGTCGGACTCGGGCAGCCCCAGGACGGGTGGGACGAGGAGGACCTATGGGTCACCGCGATGTACATCGCGGTGTCGGAATGACGTTCGCCGTCGTCGGGACGCCGGAGGACCGCCGGACCGGGTTCTTCGCCGCCGCGTGCCGGTCGGCCGGGCTCGCGGAGCCGCGGGTGGTCGCGTGGCGGGACGTGCTGCGCGGCACGGCGTTCGAGATCCCGCCGGGGGCGCTGCTGCGGATCGACTCGCCGGGGGAGGACGCCGGGGTGGACGCGCTGCTGCGCGGCCCCGGCGACCCGGCCCGGGTGGGCGGCGGCGCCCGGTGGTACGCCGCGTTCACCGCCGGGCTGGACCGCGTCGCCGCGGCGGCGGCCCGCGCGGGCGCCCGGACGCTGAACGACGTGGACGAGATCGCGGTGATGTTCGACAAGCGGCGCTGCCACGAGCGGCTGGGCGCCGCCGGCGTTCCCGTCCCGGACGCCCTTCCCGGCGTGACGTCGTACGGGGAACTGCGCGATCGGATGGCGTCGGCGCGGATGCACCGCGTGTTCGTGAAGCCCGCGCACGGCTCGTCGGCCGCCGGAGTGATCGCGCTCCAGACCGCGCCCGGCGGCCGGATCAGGGCGACGACGTCCGCGGCCCGCACCGGCGGCGGTTACACCAACTCGCTGCGCGTCCGCACGTACGAGACGGAGGCCGAGGTGGCGCACCTGGTCGGCGCGCTCGCGCCGGACGGCCTGCACGTCGAGCGGTGGGTGCCCAAGGCGGCGCTCGGCGGCCGCGTCCTCGACCTGCGGGTCGTGGTGATCGCGGGCGAGCCGTCCCATGCCGTGGTCCGCACGAGCCGTTCCCCCATGACGAACCTGCACCTCGGCGGCGCGCGCGGCGATCTCGGCGCGGTCCGGGAGGCGATGGGGGCGGACGGCTGGCGGCACGCCCTGGACGTGTGCGCGCGCGCCGCCGCCTGCTTCCCCGGCAGCCTCATGGTCGGCGTCGACCTGCTCGTCAAAATCGGCTGGCGGGGCTGCGCGGTCGGCGAGGTCAACGCGTTCGGCGATCTGCTGCCCGGCCTCACCGGCCTGCCCGGCACCGCCGCCGAGCGGCTGGACACCTACACTGCCCAGGTCAGAGCCGCCCTGCCCGGGAAGATCCCCGCATGCACGACATGAACGAGATCATCGGCAGCCATGATCTGCTGCTGGTGACGCTCGACACCCTCCGCCACGACGTGGCCGCCGAACTCGCCGCCGCCGGCGACACCCCGACGCTCGCCGCGCACCTCCCGGGCGGGCGGTGGGAGGAGCGGCACACGCCGGGCAGCTTCACGTTCGCCGCGCACACCGCCATGCTGGCCGGCTTCCTCCCGACGCCCGCCGGTCCCGGGCCGCACCCGCGGCTGTTCGCCGGCCGCTTCCCCGGCAGCGAGACGACGGCCCCCGGCACCTGGACGTACGACGCCGCCGACCTGCCCACCGCCCTCGCCGCGATCGGCTACCACACGGCCTGCGTCGGCGGCGTCGGCTTCTTCAACAAGCGCACGCCGCTCGGGTCGGTCCTGCCCGGCATGTTCGCCGAGAGCCACTGGGAACCGGAGTTCGGCGTCACCGACCCGGCCTCGCTGGAGCACCAGATCGACCGGGCGGCCGAGATCGTGGCCCGGCAGCCGCCCGGCCGCCGCCTCTTCCTCCTCCTGAACGTGTCGGCGCTGCACCAGCCCAACTGGTTCCACCTGGAGGGGGCCGGCCGCGAGCACGGCGACACCCGCGAGAGCCACGCCGCCGCGCTGCGCTACGTCGACCGGCACATCGGGCGGCTGTTCGCCCTCATGCGCCGCCCGACGTTCGCGATCGTCTGCTCCGACCACGGCACCGCGTACGGCGAGGACGGCCACACCGGTCACCGCCTGGGCCACGAGGTCGTCTGGACCGTTCCGTACGGGGAGTTCACTCTGCAATGACCGGACCATACGAGAGCCCATATGAGAGCTACGTCTACGCGTACCCGCACAAGACGGCGTACCGCCCTCTCGACCCGCGCCCCTCGCTGCGCGAGGTGTGGGCCGGGGAGGAACGCGACGCGCTCTTCCTCTACCTGCACGTCCCGTTCTGCGAGATGCGCTGCGGCTTCTGCAACCTGTTCACCAGGACGGGCGCGCCCGAGGAGCTGACCGGCGCCTACCTCGACGCGCTCGACCGCCAGGCGACGGCCGCGCTCGACGCGCTCGGCGACGCCGCGTTCGCCACGGCCGCGTTCGGCGGCGGCACCCCCACCTACCTGACGGCGCCCGAACTGGAGCGGCTCTGCGACATCGCCGCCCGCTTCGCCGGTCTCGGCTCCGTCCCGCTCGGCGTGGAGACGTCCCCGGCGACCGCCACCGCCGACCGGCTCGCCGTCCTGCGCGACCGCGGCGCCACCCGCGTCTCGATCGGCGTGCAGAGCTTCCTGGACGAGGAGGCCCGCGCCGCCGTCCGCCCGCAGAAGCGCGCCGAGGTGGACGCCGCCCTGGATCGGATCCGCGCCGCCGGGTTCCCCGTCCTCAACATCGACCTCATCTATGGCATCGCCGGCCAGACCCCCGCCACCTGGCTGCGCTCCCTGGACGCCGCGCTCGCCTGGCGCCCCGAGGAGCTGTACCTCTACCCCCTATATGTCCGCCCCCTCACCGGCCTCGGCCGCCGCCCCCGGGACTGGGACGACCAGCGCCTGGAGCTCTACCGCATCGGCCGCGACCACCTCCTGGCCGAGGGGTACGAGCAGGTCTCCATGCGGATGTTCCGCCTCCCCGGCACGGGCACGGGCGGCACGGAGTACTGCTGCCAGACCGACGGCATGGTCGGGCTCGGCTGCGGCGCCCGCTCGTACACGACGGAGCTGCACTACTCGTTCGAGTACGCGGTGGGCGCGACACCGGTACGCGCGATCATCGACGAGTACGTCCGGGAGACGGACTTCTCCACGGCCCGCGTCGGCTTCGCGCTCGACGCGGACGAGCGCCGCCGCCGCCACCTGATCCAGTCGCTCCTCCAGGCGGACGGCCTCGACCGCACCGCGTACAAGGAGCGCTTCGGCACCGACGCCGCCGACGACTTCGACCTCGCCCCGTTCGAGGAGCGGGGGCATCTCCACCGGGACGCGTCGGCCGTCCGCCTGACCCCCGAGGGCCTGGCGTACTCCGACGCCATCGGCCCCGCGCTGTTCTCCCGGCGCGTCCAAGAACTCATGGCCGCCTACGAGGCCCGCTGATGGACGGGACGGTCCCGCCGGCGGAGCATCTGACGATCCTGTACCGGGGGCCGCTCGCGAGCTGCGACTACGACTGCCCGTACTGCCCGTTCGCGAAGAGGCGCGACACCCCCGAGCAGCTGCGCGCCGACCGCGCCGCGCTCGAACGCTTCACCGCCTGGGTACGGGCACAGGACCACCCCGTATCGGTCCTGTTCACGCCCTGGGGCGAGGGACTCGTCCGCTCCTGGTACCGCCGCGCCCTCGTCGAGCTGAGCCACCTGCCCCACGTCGAGCGGGTCGCGATCCAGACGAACCTGAGCCACCGGACCGGCTGGACCGCCGACGCGGACCTCTCCACCCTCGCGCTCTGGACGACCTTCCACCCGGGCCAGGTGCCGTACGAACGGTTCCTCGGCAAGTGCCGGGAGCTGGCGGCGCGCGGCGTGCGGTTCAGCGTCGGCGTCGTCGGTCAGCCGGAGCACCTGGACGCGGCCAGGCGCCTCCGCGCGGACCTGCCGGAGCACGTGTACCTGTGGGTGAACGCCGCCGAGGGGCGCACCTACACCGACGCCGAGGCCGCCGACTGGACGGACCTAGACCCGCTCTTCGCCCACAGCCGCGAGCCCCACGCCAGCCGGGGCCTACCCTGCCGCACCGGCGACACCGTGGTCTCCGTGGACGGCGAGGGGACGGTGCGGCGCTGCCACTTCGTCCCGGCCGTGCTGGGCAACCTCTACGACGGGTCGTTCCGCACCCGTCTCAAGCCACGGCCGTGCCCCCTGGACGTGTGCGACTGCCATATCGGCTACGTACACCTGGAGCCGCTCGGACTGTACGACACGTTCCGGGAGGGCATCCTCGAACGCATTCCCCACCTGTCCCGCGCGAGCGGGAACGCGGGACCCGACAAGGCGCAACCCCCAAGGGAAGGCCGAAGCCTACTGCCTCGAAGCGGATGCCCGTAGCGAGGAACGAGCGAGGGCGCCCCACTCCAGGTGCCGCCCCCACAGGCATTCGACGGGGCCGAGAGGACCAAGGGCCCGCAGCCTCAGCGGGGGACGAGGGGGCGCAGCCCCCAGCGGGGGGTGCGGGGGGCGGAGCCCCCTGCCCCGGGGTGGGTGCCCGTAGCGAGGTACGAGCGGAGGGCGCCCGCGCCGGACGCGGGGGTGTGGGGGGTCGTCCCCCCACACGGCACGGGTGTCCCCCTGATGGGTTAGGGAAGTACCAATCAGGGGGCACCCGCGGGGGCGGGCCGGGTGGGCCCGGCCGGTCTCAGGTCTCCTTCTCCGGCTGGTAGTCGTGCTCCTCGACGCCGAACGTCCAGGCGACGCCTTGCCGCGCGGTCTGCGTGCCGGGCGGGACCCGCAGGTAGTAGGTGCGGTAGGTGCCGTCGGGTTCCGGGGTGGAGTTGACGACCTCGACCATGGCGATGGGCTCGTCGCCGGGGAGGTCGATGCGCCAGAGGACGCCGGTCGAGTCGCGGTGGGCGGGATGCGCGCCTGATTCGGCCAGGTAGCGGTCGTAGCCGTAGATCTCCAGCATGACCCGGCGCTGCTCGGCGTTCGCCTCGTCGCGGATGCGCTCGGGGGTGAGGTCGGTCAGTGAGGCGATGAACCCCGCGGGGAGCGGCATGCCGCGCCAGGCGTGCAGCGCGAACCCGTCGCCGTACGCCAGTGCGGGGCCGTCGCCGCGGTGCAGCCGGCCGGGCTCGTCGCGGTGCAGTTCGAGGGGCCGTTCGGAGACGATCGCGATCCGCTCGTACGGCCACCACCAGCCCGTCGTGCGGGCGATCTCGGCCATCGCGGCCAGGCCGCCGCTCAGGTGGCCGCGGGTGTCGGCCAGGGAGAGGAAGGGGGCGTCGTGCTGGCCGAGTACGGCGTCGAGGGTGGCGGCGCGCAGCAGCGACGAGGTGGCGAAGTCGTCGGCGACGAGGTCGCCGATGCCTCGCCGGACGCGGGAGACCAGGTCGTTGACCGGGCCCCACAGCCGGCCGCCGCTCTCGGCCCACGCGCGCGCCCAGCGCTCGGGACCCAGCTCGGCGCTGATCTCGGTGCGGGCGCGTTCCCACGGGCGGGTGCGGACGGCGTCGCGGACGCTCGCGCCGGCGGCCGCGGGGTCGAGCAGCGCGAGGACGGGTTCCAGGTACTCGTTCAGCCCGGCCTTCTCCAGCGCCTCGCGGTGGCCGCCGATGAGCGCGGCGGCGAACGTGCCGTACGCCGGGGACGGCACCCAGACGATCTCCTCGGGGGTGGTCAGGCCCGCGGCGGTGTAGGCGGCGCGCACGCCCTCCTCGGCGCGTTCGCGGTCCGCGGCGGTGGTGGGGCCGGCGGCGAACGCGGCCGCCTGCCAGTCCAGTACGGTCTCGACGCTGGTCAGGGTCTCCATCGGTCGCCCCGGCTCAGTCGGCGACGACGCGGACGGCGCCCGGCACGTACTCGCGCTGGCGGATCACCCGGAACCAGCCCTTGGGCAGCGTGATCTCCGCGTGCTCCTCGTGCGCCAGCCGCCCGCCCGACGGCAGGTGGAGGTGGTCGGGGGTGAGCGGGTCGCCGTCCTTCAGCAGCGAGCCTGGCGCGGCGATCGCGTGGGCGTGCCCGGTCGCCTCGCCCAGCGCGAGCACCATGCGCCCCCGGCCGTCGCGCGGCGCGGGCGGCAGGTCGCGCACGGCCTGCGGCACGTCCGTCTCGGGAACGGGCAGGATGAGAATGTCTCCCTGTCGGTACATGCGCCGCAACGTACCCGCCGCCACCGACATTCTCGTGTCTCCCTGGCAGCGCCCGCGGGCCCGGCGGGTGCGGCCGGCTCAGTAACCCCGGGTACGGCGGGCGGCGGGGCGGGCCCAGCGGCCGGAGACGCCGAAGCCGACGCGCTGGAACGCGCGGACGAGTTCGCCGCCGAGGTTGACCCCGGCGCCGAGGGCGAGCGCCACCGACAGGGCCCCGATGAGGCTGAGCACGCCGGACTGCGGATCGCCGGAGTTCAGCTCGACCAGGCCCCGGTAGAGCATGGTGCCGGGCAGCAGCGGGCCGATCGCCGGGACGATGTAGGGCAGCACTGGAGCGTTCCGGCGGCGGGCGAGCATGCTGGCGAGCAGGCCGATGAGCACGGCGGCGACGGCGGCGGCCATCACCGGCACGAAGTCCCGGTTCAGCAGCACGACGTAGATCATCCAGATCAGCGCGCCGCCGAACGCGGAGGCGACCAGGACGTTGCGGGGCGCGGCCAGCGACACCGCGAACGCCAGCGAGATCGCCGCCGCCGCGCATATCTGCACCGGCTGGAACAGCGCGGGCGCGCTCGGCAGGTGCTCGACGCCGACGTCGATGCCGAACCGGGAGCCGGTGCTCACCACGATGCCGAGACCGGCCACGATCGCGGTGATGATGAAGAAGACCTCCAGCAGCCGGGCGCCGCAGCTGACCAGGTCGCCGGTGATGCCGTCCTGGATGCTGGCCACCAGCGGGCGCCCCGGCAGCTGGGCCAGGATGGCGCCGGTGACGATCGAGGGGGCGTCCTCGGGCTGCCCCCAGGCGACGACGAGGATGGCGGCCGAGGCGCCGATCGAGGACGCCACCCCGAGCTGGAAGAACTCGGCGATGCCGCGGCGGGCGAGCGCGGCGGCGGCGCGGTCGCCGATCATCGTCGCGACGAACGCGGTGACCGCGACGAGCGGGCCGCCGCCGACGAGCACCGCCGCCGACGCGGAGATCAGGCCGAACGACACCACCAGCAGCCACGGCGGGTACGGGGCGCGGTTCCGCTTGATCTCGGCGAGCCGCGCGTGCGCCTCCTCGATCTCCAGCATGCCGATCGAGGCGTCCTGGACGAGCTGGTGCAGCGCGGTCAGCCGCCAGTACGCGGGGGTGCGGCGGCGGATGGCGCGGGCGGCGGTGACCGGCAGCGCGCCGCCGCCCGGGTGCGCCGAGACGAGCAGGCTGGTGAGGGTGACCTGGACCTCGCAGCGCGGCAGCTCGTAGGCGACGGCGAGGCCGAGCATCGCCTCGT
This sequence comes from Spirillospora sp. NPDC029432, assembly GCF_040703975.1. Classification (NCBI taxonomy): domain Bacteria; kingdom Bacillati; phylum Actinomycetota; class Actinomycetes; order Streptosporangiales; family Thermomonosporaceae; genus Spirillospora; species Spirillospora sp. NPDC029432. Next base: position 60,071 of record NZ_JBEZWH010000031.1, on the reverse strand, counting down.
TCACCCGTTCGGTGGACTCGCCGCTGGCCAGCAGCAGCTCGCCGACGCGCAGGACGAGGTCGAGGGTCCGGGCGTCGACTATCTCACCGGGCTCGTCCTCGGGCGGTTCGGGGAGCGATCCGTCCATCAGGGTGTGCCAGGCTCGCCGCAGGCGCTCGGCCGCCCGCCCAGTGACCGGTGGTGCCATGTCCTCCGCCCGTTACCGCTGATCCGACGGGAACTGTACCCGTGCCGCGATCATGCTTAAGCCCACGGGGACGGTGGCGTTGTCCACAGAAGCCGATTCGGTGCCGTGGCGTCGGTCCGGGCTGGTACCAAGGACGGATGAGCACACCGGAGAAGCCGCGGGACGCACTGCCGGAGGACCTGCGGGACGATCTGCGGGACGACGCCGAGCGGTGCCTGCGGGCGCTGGCGGGGGAGCGGGCGCGGCTGCGCGAGGACCAGTGGACGGCGATCCGCGCGCTGGTCGTCGAGCGGCGGCGGGCGCTGGTGGTGCAGCGCACCGGCTGGGGCAAGTCCGCGGTCTACTTCGTGGCGACCCGGCTGCTGCGCGAGCGCGGCGCCGGCCCGACGGTGATCGTGTCGCCGCTGCTGGCGCTGATGCGCAACCAGATCGAGGCGGCGGAGCGGGCCGGCATCCGCGCCCGCACGATCAACTCCGCCAACACCGAGGACTGGGAGCGGGTCTTCGCCGAGGTCGAGGCCGGCGAGGTCGACGTCCTGCTGGTGAGCCCGGAACGGCTCAACAACCCCGACTTCCGCGACCTGGTGCTGCCGAAGCTGGCGGCGGGGGCGGGCCTGGTCGTGGTGGACGAGGCGCACTGCATCTCCGACTGGGGCCACGACTTCCGGCCCGACTACCGGCGGCTGCGGACGCTGCTGGCCGAGCTGCCGCCGGGCGTGCCGGTCCTGGCGACGACCGCGACCGCCAACGCCCGCGTCACCCAGGACGTCGCGGAGCAGCTCGCCGACGGCGACGCGCTCGTGCTGCGCGGCCCCCTCGAACGCGACTCCCTCCACCTGGCCGTCGTGCGGCTGCCGGACGCCGAGCGCCGGATCGCCTGGCTGGCCGAGCACCTGGACGCGCTGCCCGGCTCCGGCATCATCTACACGCTCACCGTCGCCGCCGCCCACGAGATCGCCGGCTTCCTGCGCGAGCGCGGCTACGAGGTGGCCGCGTACTCCGGCCAGACCGAGCCCGCCGAGCGGCTCCAGGCCGAGCAGGACCTGCTCGACAACAAGCTGAAGGCGCTGGTCGCCACGAGCGCGCTCGGCATGGGCTTCGACAAGCCCGACCTCGGCTTCATCGTCCACGTGGGCGCGCCGCAGTCGCCGGTGGCCTACTACCAGCAGATCGGCCGGGCCGGGCGCGGCGTCGACCGCGCCGAGGTGATCCTGCTGCCCGGCGTCGAGGACCGCGACATCTGGGCCTATTTCGCGAGCCTGGCGTTCCCGCCCGAGCCGGTCGTGCGGTCCACGCTGACCGTACTGGAGGAGGCGGGCCGGCCGCTGTCGACGGGCGCGCTGGAGCCGAGGGTCGATCTCGGCCGGTCGCGGCTGGAGATGATGCTCAAGGTCCTGGACGTCGACGGCGCCGTACGCCGGGTCAAGGGCGGCTGGACGGCCACCGGGCGGGACTGGGCGTACGACCGCGAACGCTACGAGCGGGTCGCCGCCGAACGCGCCCGCGAGCAGCGCGCCATGCTCGACTACCTGGCGATCGAGGGCTGCCGGGAGGAGTTCCTGCGGCGCCGGCTCGACGACCCCGAGGCCGCTCCGTGCGGCCGCTGCGACAACTGCACCGGCCGGCACTGGCCCGCCGACGTATCCGACACCGGCGCCGGCCAGGCCCGCGACCGGCTCCGCCGCCCGGGCGTGGACGTCGCCCCGCGGCGGATGTGGCCCACCGGCGTCAAGGACGATCTCGGCGTGGCCGGCCGCATCCCGCCGGGGCGGCAGGCCGAGCCGGGCCGGGCGCTCGGCCGGCTGACCGACATCGGCTGGGGCAACCGGCTGCGCGAGCTGTTCGCCGGGCCCGACGCCGAGATCCCCGCCGACATGTTCGACGCGGTCGTCAAGGTGCTCGCGGCGTGGGACTGGGAGGCCCGCCCGGCCGGCGTCGTGGCGATCGGGTCGCACTCGCGCCCGGCGCTGGTCGGGAGCCTGGGCCGGCGGCTCGCGCAGATCGGCCGGCTGCCCTATCTGGGCGAGTTCGTCCCGCTGGGCGAGCCGGGGCCGCGCCGCCACAACAGCGCCCAGCGGCTCCGTTCGGTCTGGCACGCGCTGGCGCTGCCGGACGACGTCGCCGCCGCCGTCCGGGACGCGGGCGGCCCCGTGCTGCTCGTCGACGACCGGATCGAGACCGGGTGGACCATGACCGTGGCCACCCGGGCCCTCCGCGACGCCGGCGCTCCCGCCGTGCTCCCGCTGGTCCTGGCGGTGAACGCCTGACCCCGCGCGCGGCCGCCCCGCGCGGGCCGCGCACCGGGCCGGGGAGCACCGCGACCGGCCGGGAACGAGAGGAGTGTTCTAGAGGGCAGTAAGTCGCGTCCACCTGTTTGGGAGATCATCTGAAGATCAGCTGAACTGCCCTTCCGGCCATTTGCCGGCGGCCTCGCCGGTGATCGCCGGGAGTAGTACCGTCCCTGTCCGTGCCGCCCTCCGATGTCCCCTCCCACCACCGCCCGCTCGACGACCTTCTCGACTGCCCGGCCGGCCTGCTGGACACCACCTTCGACCAGCTCCGCACCCTCCTGGTGGTGCACGAGACGGGGTCCGCGCTGCGGGCCGCCCGCGTCCTGGGCCGCGAGCAGTCGAGCGTCCAGAAGCAGCTCGACACGCTCAACCGCAACTGCCAGGCCATGTGCGGCGAGGTGCTCACCCTGCGGCAGGGCCGCGGCAAGGACTACCTGTTCACGCCCGCCGGCGAGGACGCGGCGCGGCTGGCGCGCGAGACGCTGGGCCGCTGGCAGGACGCCGTCCACCAGAGCCGGCGGCGGCTCGGCCGGATGCTCACGGTGGGGACGACCGAGTTCACCCTCCCGATCGTGTCGCGGGCCTGGGCGCGGGCGTCGGCGGACCTCGGGGCGCGCGAGGTCGAGTTCCGCGCCGTGCACGTCCGCACCAAGGACATGTGGGCGCGGCTGGAGTCCAACGAGATGGACCTCGTCTGCGGCACCATCGTCAGCACCCCCGAGGGCGACCGGCGGCTCCGCGACCACGCGGTCGTCGAGTACGCCCGCGGCCGCGCGATGCTCCTCACCAACCTGGCGGAGGACGAGCTGCCGGGACCGCGGGCCCGGACCAGCGCGCTCGCCGAGCTGCCGCTGGTGGTGCCGGCCGCCGGGCTGATCGCCGACTTCCTCGCCGGCTGGTACGGGGCCGCCTTCAGGGACCGGCTCAACGTCGTCGCCGACATCGACGACGTCCACTACGGGCGGTCGCTGCTGCGCTCGGGGTTCGTCCGCGGCTGCATGATCGTGACCGAGTCGATCGGGCGGCGGACCGCCGGCGGCCCCGCCGAGCCGGGCGAGCTGCCGCTGCGCACCGTCGAACTGCACGACGACCTGGAGCCCAGGGCCGAGCTGATGACCGGCGCGTTCGTCCGCAAGGCGGACCTGGAGCGCTACGACGACGGCCACCCGCTCAACCTGCTCTGGGCGGCCGTCCACGAGGACGCCCGGCACTACCTGGCCGGACGCCGCGCCTCTTCCTGACCCCGGGGTGCGACCCGACCGGGGGCGCGATCCGGCCCGGAGCGCGACCCGGAGCGGGGCCCGGCACCGGCCCGGAGCGGGCCCCGGCCGTGCCGGGACCCGGTCCGCGTCAGTTCTTGATCTGGTTGTCGACCACGTCGAGGGACGGCCGGGCGCCGAGGTGCTGCATGGCGCGGGCGGCGAGCCGGCAGCCCGCGGTCAGCGCGTCGGCCGGCTGCTTGCCGTCCAGCCACGGCGGCAGGAACCCGGCCACGAACGCGTCCCCGGCCCCCGTCCCGTCGATGATCTTCTCGACCGGCTCGGCGGCCACCGTGACCGGCTCGGGCCGGCCGTTGGTGTACCAGAGCGCGCCGTCCGCGCCGTTCATGATCACGACCTGCGGGTACCAGGCGGTCAGCACCTTGGCGGCCCCCTCGGGCGTGTCGCGCCCGGTGAGGATCTCCGCCTCCTTGGCGTTGACGACCAGCATCCGGGCGCCCTGCGTCCACTCCAGGAACGGCTCGGCGCCCATCCGCTTGAGCGGGGAGGACGAGCCGCCGTCGACCGAGATGGACATCTGGGCCTTGCGGGCCATGTCGAGGGCGTGGATGGCGGCCTTGCGGGAACCCTCGTTGATCAGGGCGTACCCCGACAGGTGCAGGTGGGTCCCCTGGTGGAAAAGGTCTCTGCAGCGATCGATGTCCTCGGGCAGCAGCGCCGCGTTGGCCCCCGGGTCCGACAGCATGGTCCGGTCCCCCTTGTGGGTGACCAGGACCACACAGGTGCCGGTCGGACGCTCCTGGTCCATGACCAGGCGGGCGTCCACGCCGTACCCCATGAGTTCCATGTCACGGTTGCGGCCCGCGATGTCGGAGCCGCGGCGGCCGACGAAGGCCGCCTCGATCCCCTCCAGGGCCAGCCACGAGGCCACGTTGGCGCCCGAGCCGCCCCCGTGCGTCGTCACGGCGGCGGGCGTGTCGCTGCCCTTGGCCAAGGGATATGCGGCACGTGCAATGGTGTCAGTCATCAAATCGCCGACCACGACCACGCGCGTCATGGAGTCATCACCTCGATCAACACGGCCCGCGCGAGCGGCATACTGGGCGTGTGGACGACCGTAACAGCTCTTGACCCCCGATTAGGTCTCGAACGCGCAGCGAAACCGGGGAACCCGGCGTTTTTCCCGGTGCGTTCCCCGGGCGCGGTCCCGGGCGGCCCGCGCGGGGCGTGCCTTACCCTCGGGTACGTGAGCGAGGGGTACCCGGACCAGTGGGAGGCCGACGTCGTCCTCACCGACGGCGGGACGGCCCACCTGCGTCCCATCACGGGCGACGACGCCGAACTGCTGCGCTCCTTCTACGCGCGGCTGTCCCCGGAGTCGATCTACTACCGGTTCTTCTCGCCGCGGCCGCGGCTGTCCGACCGTGAGATCGAGCACTTCACCCAGGTCGACCACGACCGGCGGGTCGCGCTGATCGCCACGATCGGCGGCGCGATGGTGGCCGTGGTCCGCTACGACACGCTCGCCGACCGCCCCGGCACCGCCGAGGTCGCGTTCCTCGTCGAGGACGCCCACCAGGGCCGGGGCCTCGGGGCGGTCCTCCTGGAGCACATCGCCGCGGCCGCCCGCGAACGCGGACTCGAACGGTTCGTCGCCAGCGTCCTGCCGGACAACAGGCGCATGACCCGGGTCTTCCGCGAGGTCGGCTACCGCGCCGAGCAGCACTTCGAGGACGGCGTCATCGAACTCGTCCTCGACCTGGAGCCTACCGAGACCTCGGTGGAGGTCATGGCGGCCCGCGAGCACCGCGCCGAGTCCCGCTCCATACAGCGGCTGCTGTTCCCCGGCTCGGTCGCGGTCATCGGCGCCAGCCGCGCCGAGCACAGCGTGGGGCAGACCGTCCTGCGCCACCTCCTGCGCGGCGACTTCAGCGGCCCCGTCTACCCGGTCCACCCCACCGCCACCGCCGTCGCCGGCGTGCGCGCCTACGCCTCCGTCCTCGACATCCCCGACGACGTCGACCTCGCGGTCGTGTCCGTCCGGGCGCCCTCCGTGCACGAGGTCGTCGAGCAGTGCGCGAGCAAGGGCGTACGGGGCCTCATCGTGGTCTCGTCCGGCTTCGGGGAGACGGGCGCCGAAGGGCGCGAACGCCAGGAGGAACTCGTCCGGCTCGCCCGCGCGTACGGCATGCGCGTCGTGGGCCCCAACTGCCTGGGCGTGGCCAACACCGACCCCGAGGTACGCCTCAACGCGACCCTCGCCCCCCGCATGCCCGGCCGCGGCCCCGTCGGCTTCTTCTCCCAGTCGGGCGCCCTCGGCATCGCCATCATGGAGCGCACCGCCGAACGCGGCCTGGGCCTCTCCACCTTCGTCTCCGCCGGCAACCGCGCCGACGTGTCGGGCAACGACCTCATGCAGTACTGGGAGGAGGACCCCGCCACCAAGGCCGTCCTCCTCTACCTGGAATCGCTCGGCAACCCCCGCAAGTTCGCCCGGCTGGCCCGCCGCCTCGGCCGCCGCAAGCCGATCGTGGCCGTCAAGACCGGCCGCAGCCTCCAGGGCGTCCCGATCGGGCACGCCGCCCAGGCGCTCAGCCTGCCCGACCACGCCGTCAGCGCCCTGTTCGCCCAGGCCGGCGTGATCCGCGTGGAGGACCTGGCGGAACTGTTCGACGTGGCCCAGCTGCTCGCCTACCAGCCGCTCCCCGCCGGCGACCGCGTCGCGATCATCGACAACTCCGACTCGCTCGGCCTGCTCGCCCAGGACGCCGCCGCCGCGCTCGGCCTCCAGGCCGGCGCACCCGTCAACCTCGGCCCCCGCGCCGGAGCCGAGGAGTACGAGGCCGCCCTCGCCACCGCCCTGGAGGACGACGAGATCGACGCCGTCGTGGCCCTGTTCACCCCGCCCACCATCGGCGGCTACGACCTCCGCGTCCCCGAACGCCTCCGCAGGCTCGCCGCCGGCAGCGGCAAACCGATCGTGGCCACCTACCTCGGCTCCGAAGGCATGCCCGAAGACCTCCGCGTCACCGGCCCCGACGGCATGCCCGCCGAAGGATCCGTCCCCTCCTACCCCGCCCCCGAGGACGCCGTACGCGCCCTCGCCTACGTCATCCGCTACGCCCAGTGGCGCCGCAGCCCCCAAGGCCACATCCCCGACCTCCCCGGCACCGACCGCAAGCGCGCCCGGACCCTCGTCACGGAATGGCTCGCCCCCGGCGAAGCCGTCACCGCCACCCCCGAACAGGCCGCCGAACTCCTCTCCTGCTACGGCATCACCGTCCAGGACAAGGGCGACGGCGTACCCACCCGCATCGTCACCATGGAGGACGCCTCCTTCGGCGCCGTCGTCTCCTTCGGCCTCGCCGACGAGACCGCCGCCCTCCTCGACGACCGCGCCTACCGCCTCGCACCCCTGACCGACGTGGAGGCCGCCGAGATCGTCCGGGCCGTCCGCACCGCCCCCCTCCTCCTCGGCCACCGCGGCGCCGAACCCGTCGACGTCCCCGCCCTGGAAGACCTCCTCCTCCGCGCCTCCCGCCTCGCCGACGACCTCCCCGAAGTCGCCCGCCTGGAACTCGACCCCGTCATGATGGGCCCGTCAGGCGCCGCCGTCCGCGAAGTGACCCTCCACCTGGCCCGCCCAAGAGGCCCCCGCCCAGAACTAGGCCCCCGCAGGCTCGCCTAATTGTGGAGGGGCGACCCTCCACACCACCCGGGCCCGGGGCGGGCGCTCTTCGCTCGTTCCTCGCTACGTGCGCCCGCCCCGGGGCAGAGGACTCCGTCCCCCGCACCCCCTGCGAGGGGCTCCGCCCCCTCGACCCCCTTGGGGCTCCGCCCCTTGCCCCCGGATCGTGTGCTGGTCGGGGTGGAAGTTCGGGTGGTCAGGACGGTGGGGCCGGTTGGGGTTCTGGTGTGGGCGGGATCGGGTCGGGCTCTGGGGGCGGCGGAGAAGGCTCGGGTGGCGGGCCCGGCGGTACGGGCTCGGGCTCCGGGGTCGGCGGAACGGGATCCGGGGCCGGGCCGGGCGGTACGGGGCCCGGCGGTGACGGGGCCGGAGGCGGTGGGCCCGGGGCCGGGACGGGCGGTTTCGGAGGCGGCGCCGGGTCCGGGGTCGGCGGTGGCACCGGCGGCGGGGACGGCAAGGGATCACGGTCGGCCATGCCCACCCCTTACCCGGAGGAGAGCGGGACGACCATCCCGAAATGTCCGTGTCGCGGTACGTCATGTGCGCCGGCCGCCCCGGACAGGGCAGGATGGGGACCATGAGGGAAACCCGAGCGACGGCTCACGGGTTGCGCACGGCCATCGAGCGCAGCGGTTACTACCCGGCCCTGGTCGCGGACGCGGTCGAGTCGGCGATAGGCGATGAGCGTGTCATCGCCTATGTGGTCCATCACGAGGCGACGTTCGATCCCGCGATGGAGGTGCGGCGGCACGTGACCGTGCTGGTGCTGTCCGCGTCGCGGCTGCTGGTGTGCCACACTGACGAGCATCCGCCCGGCGAGGGCATGGCGCAGCCCCACGCGTCCACCACCACCGAGGCCGTCAAGCTGGACCGCGTCCAGTCGGTCGCGGTCACCAGGGTCGTCCCGGACCCCGCCTCGTACGTGCCAGGCGTGCCGCCCAGCGAGGTGGTGCTGACGATCGGGTGGGGCGCGATCGCGCACGTCGATCTGGAACCGGCGACGTGCGGGGACGAGAACTGCGAGGCCGACCACGGCTACACCGGCAGCGTCACCGCCGACGACCTGTCGCTGCGGGTCAGCGAGGCCGCCGACGGCCGGGACGCGGTCGTCCAGGTGCTGGCGTTCGCCGAGGCGCTGTCGGCCGAGACCGCCGGGTGAGCGCGCCGCCCGTTCCCCGGTACGGGACGAGCGCGCTCGCCGACCTGCCGCCGTCGGTGCTGGCCTCGCTGGGCGTGCCGGGCGTCCCGAACGTCCTCGGCCTGCCGGCGGCGCGGCGGGCCTGCGTGCTGATCGTGGACGGGCTGGGCTGGGAGCTGCTCCAGGCCCATCGGGAACTGGCTCCGTTCCTGTCCTCGCTCCAAGGGGGGCCGCTGACGGCGGGCTTCCCGGCCACGACCGTCGCCAGCCTCGGATCGCTGGCCACCGGGCTGCCGCCGGGCGGGCACGGGCTGCTGGGCGTCCAGGTGGCGATCCCGGGCACCGGGCGGCTGCTCAACTGCCTGCGCTGGCAGGACGAGACCGTCGATCCCGCCACGTTCCAGCCGGCCCCGACGGTGTACGAGCGGGCCGCCGCCGACGGGGTGCGGGTGGCCTACGTGGCGCTGGGCGAGTACAAGGGCTCGGGGCTGAGCCTGGCCACCGTCCGCGGCGCGGACTACGTGAAGGCCAGCGGGCTCGGGCAGCTGGTCGGGCGGGCGGAGAAGGCGCTGCGCGAGGGGGAGCGCAGCTTCGTCACCGTCTACCACGCCGACCTGGACGCGACCGGCCACCGGTACGGCGCCGACTCGCCGGACTGGCGGCACCAGCTGCGCTTCGTCGATCTGCTCGCCGAGCAGATCGCGGAGGTCCTGCCGCCCGAGGCGGCGCTGTACGTCACCGCCGACCACGGCATGGTCGACCCCACCGAGCGGGTGGACGTCGACACGACGCCCGCGCTCCAGCGGGGCGTGGCCCTGATCGGCGGCGACGCCCGCGCCCGGTACGTCTACAGCGAGCCGGGCGCCGCGGCCGAGGTCCTGGACGCCTGGCGGGACGTGCTCGGCGACCGGGCCTGGGTCGTCCCGCGGGACGAGGCCGTGGCGGCCGGCTGGTTCGGGGACGTCGCGCCCGGCCTGCTGGAGCGGATCGGCGACGTGATCGCGGTTCCGCGCACGGACCTGGCGATCGTCGCGTCCGAGCGGGAGCCGTGGCTGACGAGGATGGTCGGCATGCACGGCTCGCTCGTCCCGGCGGAGCTGCTGGTGCCGCTGCTGCGCGTCACCCGTCCGTGAGGCGCTCCTCCAGCCGTTCCAGCCGCCGGACGATCGGCGCGAGCTCCTGCCGGAGGGCCGCCGCCAGGGCCTCCTGAGGGCCGCCGCCCGGCGAGGCGCCCGGCGAGGCGGCGGGGGCCTGCGCGGCCGTCTGGGCGCGCAGGTGGACGTACCCGGCCAGTGCCGCGCTGACGGCGCGCCGCGCCAGCCGCGGCTCGGCGCCCATCGACCGCAGGATCCGCCCGGCGGTGCCGTCCGGCTCGGCGATCAGGCCGAGCAGCAGGTGCTCGCAGCCGACGTAGTTGTGCCCGAGCGAGGTCGCCTCCGTCACGGTCAGCTCCAGCGCGGCGGCCGCCAGGGAGCCGAAGCGGAGGGCGGGGTCGTCCTCGACCGGGGCGCCCGCCGGACTCCTGCGGACGATCTCGGTCCACACCCGGTCCGGGTCGATCTCCAGCGCGCGCAGCACCTGGAGGGCCAGATTGCCGCCCTCGGCCAGCAGCCCGCCCAGCAGGTGCTCGGTGCCGATCTCGGCGGCCCCGGACGCGCGGGCCTGCTCGTGCGCGAGCGTGACCGCGGTACGGGCGCGCTGGGTGAAGTGGCTCAGGTTCGCGACGGCCTCCTGGAGGTCGGAGGCGGACGACGCGGTCTCGCGGATGGCGGTGACCCGGCGTACCGCCTGCTCCAGGGCGCGCTGGCACACCGCCGACACCGGCACCCCCGCCTCCTTGACCGCCTCGGCGAGCTCGTCCGGCAGATACACGTTGATCTTCGGCACCGGCTGTACCTCCATTGGGGTTATAACCCGCATATAACCCCAGCCACGCCGAGTTGTCCACCCCCCTCCCAAATCCCGGCATCGCGGGCCAAACTGGCGGTGTGCATCCACTCATCGACGTCCCCGCTCTGGCCCGATCCCTCCGCCGGGAACCGCCCGTCCTGCTCGACGTGCGCTGGCATCTGGCCGGCCCGCCGGGCATCGACTCGTACCGGCGCGGCCACCTGCCCGGCGCGGTCTTCGTCGACCTGGACCGCGACGTCGCCGGGCCGCCCGGTGGCGGCGGCCGCCACCCGCTGCCCGCCGCGGGCGCCTTCGAGGCCGCGATGCGGCGCGCCGGCGTCGACGCGGGCCGGCCGGTGGTCGTGTACGACGACGCCGACTCCACCGCCGCCGCGCGCCTGTGGTGGACGCTGCGCTACTTCGGCCACGAGCGCGTCCGGGTCCTGGACGGCGGCTTCCGCGCCTGGACCGAGGCCGGCCTGCCGGTGACGGCCGAGGAGCCCGCCGCCAAACCCGGCGACTTCATCGCCCGCCCCGGGCGGCTGCCCGTCCTGGACGCCGACGGCGCCGCCGCGCTCGCCAAGGCCGGCGCCCTCCTTGACGCCCGCGCCGCCGAACGCTACCGGGGCGAGACCGAGCCGGTGGACCCCGTCGCCGGGCACATCCCCGGCGCCCGCAACGCCCCCACCCTCGGCAACGTCGGCGTCGACGGCCGCTTCCTCCCGCCCGAGCTGCTGCGCGAGCGCTTCGCGGGCCTCGGCGCGACCGACGCCGTGGACGTCGGCGCCTACTGTGGCTCGGGCGTCACCGCCGCCCACGAGATCCTCGCGCTGACCCTCGCCGGCGTCCCTGCCGCCCTGTACGTGGGCTCCTGGTCGAACTGGATCGCGGACCCGTCCCACCCGGTGGCCACCGGCGACACCTGAGCCCGAGCCTCAGCCGGGCCTGCGGAGCAGCAGGCGGCCGTGCAGGAACCGCTCGTTCTCGCCGGGCTCGCGCACCATCCGCGCGATCTCGGTGAGGCCGGCCGCCCGCGCCAGGCCGGCGAGCAGGTCGAGCGGCAGCCGGTACGCGAACGTCACCTTGTGGTCGAACTCCTCGGGCTCGTCCCCCTCGGCGTGGAAGAAGCCGAGCAGCAGGTGGCCGCCGGGCGCCAGCACCCGGTGGAACTCGGCCAGGACCTCCGGCAGGAGCTCCGGCGCCAGGTGGATGACGGAGTACCAGGACAGGACGCCGCCCAGCGCGCCGTCCGCCGCGTCGAGCGCGGTCAGCGAGCCCTCGTCGAAGCGCTGCTCCGGGTACTCGGCACGGGCCAGCGCGATCATCTCCGGCGACAGGTCGACGCCGGACGTGTCGAGCCCCAGGGAGCGCAGCCGCGCCGTGTTGTGGCCGGGGCCGCAGCCGGCGTCCACGACCGGGCCGCCGCCGCGCCGGACCAGCTCGGCGAACGCGGCGATCAGCGCGCCGTCGAGCGGCTGCTCGTCGAGCGCGTCGCGGGCGAGGTCGGAGTAGAGGGCGGCGACGGAGTCGTACGAGGTCCGGATGGTGTCCTGGCGGGCGGAGTGCGGGGAGCCGATCATGGTCCACGAACTTAGCGGTCATCCCGCGCCGTAGCAGTTGAACCCCGCCACTCCCGCGGACCGGTCGACGTCGGCCAGGGCCTCGGCCGGTGTGCGGCCCGCGACCAGCCGGGCATGGAAGGCGGCCATGAACGCCGGGGCGTCCGCGTCGCCGACCGGCGCCACGCTCGCGATCACGGTGGCGGTCCCGAGCGCCAGGAGCACGCCGACCATGCTCGTCACCGCGTCCCGGTCGCCCTCGCCCGTACGGCCGAGGTCGCAGGCCGACAGCACGACCAGCCGCGGCGGGGCGGCCAGCTCCTCCAGGTCGCAGAGCATCAGCGGGCCATCGGCCAGCCGCAGCCGGGAGAACAGCGCGCCGCCGTCGCGGAACTCGCCGTGCGCCGCCAGGTGCGCGACGTCGGCGCCCGCGAGGGCGTCCCGAATGGTCTCCGCCCGCGCCGCCGGGCCGAGGAAGGAGCGGGCGTCCGGGTAGAGGCGCCGCACCGCCCTGACCTCCTCCTGAGCGTGCGCCAGCCCGGGCCCCGAGGCCAGCACGACCCGGCGGGACGGCCGGGGCACGTCGGCGGAACGGGCCCGCAGCCAGGCGGCGGCCGAGGGGACGATCGTGTACGGACGGCCGCGCAGGAACGGCAGGACCGCCCAGGGCAGCGCGTGCAGCAGGCCGGTAGGGGCGATGACCAGCTCGCCGCCCTGGCGTCCCAGCGGGGCCAGGAGGCGGTCGAGGCGCTCGCAGGCGCGATCGAGGCCGGTACGCGCCTGCGAGTCGTCCTTGCGCAGCGCCAGGCGCCGCAGGGCGAAGCACGCGAGCCGCGCGTGGTGGAGCGCCTCGTCGTAAGGGGCGAGGTGGTGGTGCTGGAACCGGCCCTCGCCGACGGTGACGGCGTGCAGGTCGTTCTCCACCCGGACCAACTCGACGAGCGTACGAGCGCCCAGCGCCGCCTCCAGCCGGGCGGCGTCCAGCGGGACTCGGGCGCCCGGCTCGCCGGACCGGGTGCGCGTCCGGGCCCGGATCGCCGCCTCCAGCCGGGACACCTCGGCGGGCGGCGCGTCGTGCGCGCGGGCCGCGGCGTGCCGGGCGCTGAGCGCGCGCAGCTCGGAGAGGGCCGCCGCGCGCACCGGATCGCGCGGCGGCCGCAGCGACACCGGGCGTACGGCCGCGCGGCGGCGCTCCTCGGCCAGCAGCAGCTCGCGCGCCGACCGGGCCAGCCGCAGCCCGAACGCGGCCAGTTCCTCGCCCAGCCCCGCGGCACGCGCGCGCAGCTCCAGCGCGCCGAACACCTCCGCGTACTCCTCCACGACCCGCAGCCCGGCGTCGACCGCGCCGCGCGCGCCGTCGTCGTCCCCGCACGCCCAGCGGTCCAGCGCGGCGGCGTGCCACGCGGCGGCCCGCAGCGGCGGCGGGCCCTCCTCGCGGGCGCGGGCCACCGGCTCCAGCAGATGGCCGGCCGGACGGCCCAGCGCGAGGGCGATCCGGGCGGCGATCACGCGGGCCTCGGCGGCGGTGTCCGCCCAGCCGCCCTCGGCGAGCCGGTCGGCGGTCGCGGCGGCCGTGCGGAGGAACACGGCCGACCGGTCGCCCGCCGCCCAGCGGGCGCGGAGCAGGCAGTGCTCGGCGAGCGGCATCCACCCGGTGCGCTCCTGCGCGGCGAACGCCGCGCGGGCCCGCTCGGCCGTCCCGGCCGCCCGCTCCGGATCGCCGCCGGCCAGCTCGGCGTGCGCGAGCAGCAGCAGGCCGTCCGCGATGTCGCAGCGGTACCCGTGCGCCGCGACCTCCTCCAGCGTCGCCGCCAGCAGCGGGCGGGCCTCCCCGGGCAGGCCCGCCTGGACGAGGGTCTCGCCGAGGTCGAACCGGCACTGCGCGACGCGCTCGCGGGTCAGCCCCGGCTCGGCGGCGGCGAACAGCCGCAGCGCGCGCGGCACGTCGCCCCTCCTGGACGCGGCGAACGCGAGGTTCGCCCGCGCCATCGCCGCCAGATGCGCGAGACCGGCGGCCTCCCCGGCGGCGACGGCCTCGTTCAGCGCCGTCTCGGCCGTGCCGAGGTCGCCCGTCAGGGCCCGCGCCAGGCCCAGGTTGGTGAGCAGCCCGGTCAGCGTCACCGGATCGCCGCCGCGGCGCAGCCGGGGCAGCGCCTCCGCGGCCACCCGCCCGGCCTCCGCCACGCGCCCGGCACGGGCGAGCGCGCAGGCGACGTTGGCCGCCAGCCGGTCGGCGTCGGGGCCGCGCAGGACGTCCTCCGCCCGCTCCGCCTCCGCGAGCGCCTCCCGCACGTCGCCGCGCGCGGCCAGCAGCCCGACCAGGTTCATCCGCACGAGCGCGGCGCCGTACCCGTCCGCGCGGGCCAGGGCCCGGCGCAGCAGGGCGATGCCCTCCTCCAGCAGCCCCAGCTCCTTGGCCGCCAGCCCGGCGGCCCGCAGCGCGACCAGCGCGGAGGCCGGGTCGCCGGCCGTCTCGGCCCGCGCCACCAGCGCCCGTGCCCGCGCGTAGCAGGCCGCCGGATCCGCCGCCGAGAGCCGCAACAGCCCGAGCGCCTCCGCCGAGAGGTCCGCGCCGTCGCCTTCGCTCGCGCCGCCACGATCGTCGGTGCCGCCGTCGAAGGTCGGGTGAAGGTGTTCAGGGGGTGGGGGCGTGCCGGTCACAGGCGGATCCAGCTTGTGACGACGGACGTTCCGTCCGGGAGGTGGAAGAGGAGGCTGACCAGGCCCTCGGGGATGCCGGGGAGGGCGAAGTGGCCGGTGTCGTCGGCGCGGGTCTCCGGGCCCTCGGGCGGCAGGGCGGGGTGGCGGACGCGGATGCGGGCGGGGGACGGCGGGGCCAGGCGGCCCGCGATCTCGCGCTCCCGGCCGGTGCCGGCGATCTCCAACTCGATCACCGTGTCCCGGGCGGTGAACGTGAGCGTGCGCGCCGGGGTGCCGCGGACGGCGCCCGCCAGGCCGGTGTGGTCGCCGGTGAGGCCGGCCAGCTCCGCGCCGGGGCGGCGCCAGGCCAGCGCCGCGCGGGCGGAGGCCAGCACCTCGGCGGGTACGGGGTCGAGCGCCTGGTACGTCTCCCGGACCCGCGCCAGCAGGTCGTCGTGGTCCATGCGGCGCGTCATGCGAGCCGCCGCAGCAGGCTCTCCAGGCACCGGGCCCGGGTGGGGCCGATGCTGCCGACCGGCATCTCCAGCGCCGCAGACAGCTCCGCGTAGCTCGGCGCGAGCGCGAACAGCCGCAGCAGCACCTGGCAGCGCCGGGGGAGCGCCTGCAGCGCCGCGGCGACCTGCCCGAACCGCTCCCGCGCCAGCGCGATCTCCTCGGGCTCCCGCGCCGCGGCGGGGAGCGCGTCCGCCGCGCCCAGCGCCGCCTGCCGCGAGGCGCGGCGGGCGGTGCGCATGCTCTCCCGGCGCACCGTCACCACCAGCCAGCGCCCGACCGCGCCCGGCCGCTCGATCCCGTCGATCCGCTCGACCAGCCGCAGCCATGTCGTCTGCACCGCGTCCCCCGCGTCCGCCTCGCCCAGGCCGTACGAGCGCGCGACCGACCACAGCAGCCCGCTGTACAGCTCCACCAGCCGCGCCCACGCGGCGCCGTCGCCGTGCCGGGCCCGTTCGACCAGCTCCGCCGCGTCGGCGGTGTCACGCCCGTCCACTGGCGACCCGTTCCTCGGCGGCCGGGGCGTCGGCGCCGATGACCGCGCCGAGGTCGGGCAGCGAGCGGCCGGCGCCCGCCAGCAGCCGGTCGGCGGCCTCCGCGGCCGTCCCGCCGCCGGCCGCGGCCAGATCGGCGATGCGGCCCGCGACGTCCGGCGCCGCGAACGACGTGCCGCTCCAGGTCGCGTACCCGCCGAACGCGCCGAACCGCACGAAGCTGCTGGTGACGGCGGTCCCCGGCGCGCAGGCGTCCACCCACCAGCCGTAGTTGGAGAACCAGGCGCGGTCGGGGCCGTCCAGCGCCGCCACGGCGATCACCGGCTTCAGCGCGGCGGGCCAGAACGGCCGGTCGGTGGCGGTGTTGCCCGCGCACGCGACGACGGCCGTGCCGCGGCCGAGCGCCGCTACGGCGCGCGCCAGCACCGGGGACGGGCGGTCGTCGTAGGTGTGGCAGCCGATCGACAGGTTGACCACGTCGGCGCCGCCCGCCGCGGCCAGCCGGCCGAGCGCGCGGATGACGTCCAGCTCGTCGCCCACCCCGTCGCCGCCGATGACGCGGTACGCGCGCAGCCGCGCCGACGGGGCGCGGCCCAGCAGCACGCCCGCGACGAACGTGCCGTGCCCGGCCTGCGCGTCGAGCTCGTAGTCCAGGTCGGCGTCCAGGACCTCCATCGCCTCCTCCCGCTGCGGCGCGTACCACGCGGCGTGCTCGTACCAGGGGTGCGGCCACAGGCCCGTGTCGAGGACGGCGACCGTCACCTCGCGCCGCGGCGGCGCGGCCGGGACGGGCGCGGGAAGCGGCGCGGCGGGCCGGGGCAGGTCGGCGGGGCCGCTCCACCAGAGCGGCTGCCCCTGCACGAGGTGGTTGGGGGAGGCGCCGAGGCTGCGGTGCCGGGCGTCGCCGGCGAGCCGCGCGGCCAGCTCGCACACGTCCACCTTGGCCCGCGGGCGCAGCCGCAGGCTCGCGACGCCGTGCTCGTCGCGGCGCGAGTCGTACCAGCGCCGGACGCGGTCCTCGACGGCGGCCGCGTCGGGCCCGGCGACGAGGAGCTGGTCCCGGCGGATCAGGGCCGGGCGGCCCGGGACGGGCTCCACGACGGCGGCGTCCGGATGGCGGGCCAGCAGCCGCTCCAGCCGTGCCTCTTGGTCGAACATCGGACCTCGCTTTCACGTGGAGTGACCATTAATTCACCCATGGTGCACGTATGTGGGGTGGTGCGATGGCGGTTCGGGAAAATGTGCGTTACTGGAGACGTGATCGGACGTGCGGTGGTGCGGCCCCTGAGTTCCGCGTCCGAACGGTGGGCCCGCGCCGCCTGCCTGGCCTGCGGGGTGCTGCCCGTGCTCGCGTTCCCGCGCCCCGCGCTGTCGTGGCTCGCGTGGGTGGTCCTGGTCCCGGGTCTGCTGCTGATGCGGTCGGCACCGGACGCCCGTACGGCGGCGTACCGCGGCTGGTGGTTCGGCACCGGATACCTGCTGGCGGCCCTCTACTGGACGGTCCCCAACATCGGCCCGGGGCTGCTGCTCGTCGCCGCCGTCTTCGGCGCCCTGTGGGCTGTGTGGGGCGCGGCGGCGCATCGGCTGTCCCCGGTGGCGGCGGTGGTGGTGCTGCCGTGCGTCTGGGTGAGCATCGAGTTCGTGCGCTACTGGCCGCGCCTGGGCGGGCCGTGGGCGCTGCTCGGGGCGACGCAGTGGAAGCACCCGGTCATGCTGAGCCTGGCGGCCGTGGGAGGCGTGTGGCTCGTCTCGTTCGTCCTGGTGGCGGTCAACACGGCGATCGCGATGGCCGTCGTCTCCAGGAAGCCGGGCTTCGCCGTGCTCGCGGTGGCGCTCGCCTGCACCGCCCCGCTCGCGTGGGCGATCCGTCCCGCGCCGCCCGCCGACCGTACGGTCCGCATCGCGCTCGTGCAGACCGGCATCGTTCACAACCGGGCTGTACGCCTCGACGCAGGAGAGCGCATCACGGCCGCGCTACCGCCGGTGGACCTCGCCGTATGGGGGGAGAGCAGCGTCGGGTACGACGTCGTACGCGACGCCAGGGTGTCCGCTCGCCTGGAGGCGCTCGCCAGGACCCGCCCGGTGCTCGTGAACGAGGACGCCCGGGACGCCGGCGGTCGCATCTCCAAGAGCGCGATCCTGCTGCGCCCCGACGGCACGCGCGATCGATACGTGAAGACGAGGCTGGTGCCGTTCGGCGAGTACGTCCCGTTCCGGTCGGCGCTCGGCTGGCTGGCGAGCGTCAGCGGGGCGGCGGGCGAGGACCGGGTCCCGGGGACGGGCGTGCGCGTCATGCGCGTGGACGGCGTCACCATCGGCCCGCTCATCTGCTTCGAGTCCACGTTCCCCGACTACGCGCGGGCGGTCGCCGGCAGGGGCGCCCAGGTGCTGGTGTACCAGTCGTCGACGTCCACGTTCCAGGAGAGCTGGGCGCCGCCGCAGCACGCCTCGCTCGCGGCCGTGCGCGCGGCGGAGACGGGCCGTCCCGCCGTGCAGGCCGCGCTCACCGGGGTGTCGGCGGCGTTCGACGCCCAGGGCCGGCGGCTGGCGTGGCTGGACACCGGCCGCCGCGGCGCGGCCGTGGTCACGCTGGCCGTGCCGCCGGCCGGCCACCGGACGCCGTACGACCGGTTCGGCGACTACGTCGCGTACCTCTCGGCGGCCGCCACCGGTGTGATCTTGGTCATCACGTTCCGGAGTCTCGGGTGTACGGCCCGGCGTCGGCGGGACCGCCGTCCCTCCCCGCCGGGACCCGGCTCCGCGTAGCGTTCTGACACGCGACGGCCACCTGACCACCGCTCGCCGACGCCGCAGGACGGGGGTTTCCGCGGGACGGGCGAGCGGGGCCGTCGCATGTCCGGGCCCCTCCGGCGGCGCCGCCGGGACGCGGCGCGGCCGCCCCGCCGCGGAGGTGATCGGCGGGCAAGGCTTCGGCAAACAGCGGTCGCGCGGTGGTGCGACCCGTGCCGATGATGCAGAATGAGGGGCGCGGACGCCGTCTTGGGGTGTGCGAGGCCGTAGGGGAAGACGAGCCTCAGTACAGATCCAGGAGGTCCGGTGACCGCACGTGGCGTTTTCTACGTCCACTCCGCGCCACCTGCGCTGAGCCCGCATGTTGAATGGGCCGCCGCAGGTGTTCTCGGCGTGCCCGTTTCCCTTGAGTGGGCCGATCAGGCGGCCGCGCCGGGGACATTGCGCGCCGAACTGCATTGGGAGGGCAAGCCCGGTACCGCCGCCGGGATCACCTCCGCGCTGCGCAACTGGAAGCTCGTGCGCTTCGAGGTCACCGAGGACGCCACCCCCGGCTGCGACGGCGTCCGCTACAGCTTCACGCCGTCGCTGGGCGTCTTCACCGGGGTGATCGGCGCCGCCGGCGACATCATGGTCCCCGAGGACCGGCTGCGGGCGGTGATGGCGAACGCCGCGGTCGGCAAGGGCTCGCTGGAGGGCGAGCTCGACCGGTTGCTCGGCACGCCTTGGGACAACGAGCTGGAGCCGTTCCGGCGGGCCGGCGACGGCGCGCCCGTGCGCTGGCTGCACGCCGCCGTGTGACCGACCCGCTGCGGCACGACGTGACGTGACGTGACGTGACGTGAAAGGACCCTGGTCCCGCCGGGAGGCGGAGGCCAGGGTCCTGCCGTCGGTGCGCCGCGCGCTCAGGCGCGGCGGAAGGCGACCGACACGTTGTGGCCGCCGAAGCCGAACGAGTTGTTGAGGGCGGCGAGCGGGCCGTCCGGCAGCTTGCGGGGCTCTCCCCGCACGATGTCCAGGTCGGCCTCGTCGTCGAGGTCCTCCAGGTTGATGGTGGGCGGCACCAGGCCGTCGCGCAGCGCCGCGATGGTGATCAGCGACTCCAGCGCGCCGGCGCCGCCGAGCAGGTGCCCGGTCATCGACTTGGTGCCGGTCACCACGACGTCGGACGCGGCGTCGCCGAGCGCGACCTTGATGGAGGCCAGCTCGGCCACGTCGCCCTGCGGCGTGGACGTGGCGTGCGCGTTGATGTGCTTGATGTCGGACGGCTCCAGCCCGGCGTCCCGCATCGCCCGGCGCATCGCCTTGGACTGGCCGGCGCCGGTCGGCTCGGGCTGCACGATGTCGTGCGCGTCGCCGGAGTAGCCGCAGCCGGCGGCGATGCCGTGGACGGTGGCGCCGCGGGCGCGCGCGTGCTCCTCCGACTCCAGGATCATCACGGCCGAGCCTTCGGCGAGCACGAAGCCGTCGCGGTTCTTGTCGTACGGGCGGGACGCGCGCTCCGGCTCGTCGTTGCGCGTCGACAGCGCCCGCATGGAGCCGAACGAGGCCAGCTGCAGCGGGTGGATGCACGCCTCGGTGCCGCCGCAGATCACCACGTCGGCGCGGCCGGCCCGGATCATGTCGATCGCGTACCCGACCGCCTCGGCGCTGGACGCGCAGGCGCTGACGAGCGCGTGCGAGCCGGCCATCGCGCCGAACTCGATGCCCACGTGCCCGGACGCGCCGTTCGGCATCAGCATCGGCACGGTGAACGGGCTGACGCGGTTCCAGCCCTTCTCGCGGTAGACGTCGTAGCTGCCGAGCGCGGTGTGCAGGCCCCCGATGCCGCTGGACAGCACGACCCCGAGCCGGTCGCCGTCCACGACGAAGCCCTCGGCGGGCGCGGCGTCCGCGTCCTCCTGGGCGGCGCCCTTGCGCGCGCGTGCGGGCGGCGCGAAACCGGCATGCGTCCACGCCTCGCGGGCCGCGGTCAGCGCGATCGCCTGGTTGCGGTCGAGCCGGCGCAGCTGCTGCTTGGGGAAGACCTCGGACGGCTCCACCGCGAGCGTGGCGGCGAACCGTACGGGCAGGTCCTCGATGCCCTCCCAGTCCAGCTTGCGCACCCCGGACTTTCCGGCGAGCAGCGCGGACCAGGTCGACGGCCAGTCTCCGCCGAGCGGTGTCGTGGCGCCCAGCCCGGTGACGACGACGGTGGTCTGGCTAGTGCTCATCGTTAGTGCTCCTCGCACAACTGGGGGGTAGGGAAACGCGGCGCGCCCCCTCCCGAGGTCTCGGGAGGGGTGGCGCGCCGCCCTGGTCGCCTTACGACTGGAGGTTCTGGACGAAGTTGATGACGTCCTTGACCGTCTTCAGGTTGCGCAGCTCGTCGTCGGGGATCTCGACACCGAACTTGTCCTGGGCGGCCACGGCGATCTCCACCATCGACAGCGAGTCGATGTCGAGGTCGTCGATGAAGTTCTTCTCGGGGGTCACCTCGGACTTGTCGATGCCGACGATGTCGTCGATGATCTCGGCGAGACCGTCCAGGATCTCCTTCTCGCTGACTGCCATGTGCGTCCTATCTCCTTTTCGGGTTGCTTCCTCGTGCCCTGGAGGCGGTCACGGGATCTGGATGACCTGGGCAGCGTAGGCCAGCCCGGCGCCGAACCCGACCAGCAGGGCCGGGGCGCCGGACGGGACGTCGCCGCGTTCGATCATTCGGGAGAGCGCCAGTGGGATCGACGCCCCCGAGGTGTTGCCGGCGTGGACGATGTCGTCGGCCACGACGGCGTTGGGCGCCTTCACCTTGCGGGCGATGGCGTCCACGATTCGCAGGTTGGCCTGGTGCGGCACGATGGCGGCGAGGTCGGCCGGGGAGATCCCGGCGCGCTCGCACGCCTCCAGCGCGACCGGCGCGACCTCGCTGGTCGCCCAGCGGAAGACCGCCTGGCCCTCCTGCCGGATGAACGAGTGCCGGTCCGGGATGATGATCTTGTCGTACTTGTCGCCGGAGCTGCCCCACACCACCGGGCCGATGCCGGGGACGTCGCTGCCGGCCACCACCGCGGCGCCGGCGCCGTCGGCGAAGATGATGCAGGTCGAGCGGTCGGTCCAGTCGAGCCACTGCGACATCTTCTCGGCGCCGAGCACCAGCACGTTGCGGGCGCTGCCGGCCCGTACGGCGGAGCTGGCGGTGCCGAGCGCGTAGCAGAAGCCGGCGCAGGCGGCGTTCAGGTCGAACGCGCCGGGCGCGACGATGCCGAGCTTGTCGGCGACCTGCGGCGCGTACGCGGGCATCGGCGACTCGGCCGAGCAGGTGGCGAGGATGACCAGGTCGATGTCCTCGGGCGACAGCCCGCTGCCCGCCAGCGCCTTGCCGCCGGCCTGGACGGCCATCTCGACGATGCCCTCCTCGGGCCCGGCGATGCGCCGCTCGGCGATGCCGACCCGGGACCGGATCCACTCGTCGCTGGTGTCGACCTTCTCGGCGATCTCGTCGTTGGTGACGACCCGGGCCGGCTGGTAGTCGCCGAACGCCAGGACCCGGGCGCCCTTGGCGACCTCGGGGATCCGCAGGCCCTTGCTCATGAGTGCCCCTTGATGAGCTCGCGGGCCTTGGCCAGGTCGTCGGGGGTCTTGAGGGCGAGCGTCGGCAGGCCCTTGAGCTCGCGCCTGGCGAGCCCCACGAGGGTACCGGCCGGCGGCAGTTCGATGATCGCCGTGACGCCGATCTCGCGCATGGAGGCCATGCAGGCGTCCCAGCGGACCGGGGCGCTGACCTGGTTGACCAGCCGGGACACGAACTCGCGGCCGGACTCCACGACCGCGCCGTCGCGGTTCTGCAGGAGTTTGGCGCGCGGGTCGGCGACCGGGGCGCCCGGCGCGAGGCGGCGCAGCGTGTCGACCGCCGGGGCCATGTGCTCGGTGTGGAACGCGCCCGCCACCGACAGCGGGCGCAGGCGCGCCTTGGCGGGCGGCTCGTCGGCGAACGCGGCCAGCCGCTCGACCGTCCCGGCGGCCACGACCTGGCCGGCGCCGTTCACGTTGGCGGGGGTGAGCCCGTGCTTGCCGATGGCGGCGAGGACCTCGTCGGCGTCGCCGCCGAGCACCGCGGTCATGCCGGTCTCGGTGGTCGCGGCGGCCTCGGCCATGGCGCGGCCCCGCTCCCGGACGAGGACGAGCGCGGCCTCCGGGGAGAGCACGCCCGCGATGGCGGCGGCGGCCAGCTCCCCGACGCTGTGCCCGGCGACGGCCCCCGGCGCCCCGTCCGTCCCGTCGCCGTAGAGGGCCTCGTAGGCGGCCAGCGCCGCGGCGACCAGCAGCGGCTGGGCGACGGCGGTGTCGCGGATCTCCTCGGCGTCGGCGGTGGTGCCGTAGCGGACCAGATCCAGCCCGGTGACCGCGGACCACCACGCCAGGCGGTCGGCGACGCCGGGCACCTCGAGCCACGGCTGGAGGAATCCGGGGGTCTGGGCGCCCTGGCCGGGCGATGCGAGGAGAATCACAGGCTCCAGCCTGCCGGGAACGTCCCGTGCCTCTCGATGCGGATCAGCACGAAGTTTCATCGAGGGGCTTTGTACGAGACCTACAAGCGCCCCGAACGGACGACCGTTAACGAAACGGGCGTAGCGCTCAGGTGTGCGAGCCGGTGTGCGAGCCGCGGTAGCCGAACCGGCCGAGCACCAGCGCGATGCGCAGCGTGAAGGCGTTGCGGCCGTCGGTCGGCGCGAGCCCGGTCAGCTCGGTGACCCGGCGCAGCCGGTAGCGCACCGTGTTGGGGTGGACGAACAGCAGCCGGGCCGTCGCCTCCAGCGACGAGCCCTGCTCCAGGTAGGTGGTGAGGGTGTCCAGCAGCGGGGCGCCCGCCGCGAGCATCGGGTTGTAGACCTCCTCCACCAGGTAGCGGCGGGCGGCGTCGTCGCCGTCCAGCGCGCGCTCGGGCAGGAGCTCCCCGGCCGGTACGGGACGGGGCGCGTCCGGCCAGCCGGCGGCGGCGCGCAGCCCGGCCATCGCGGCCCGCGCGGAGACGGTGGAGCCGTACAGGTCGTCCACCTGGGGGCCGATCACGACGGGGCCGGGCCCGCACTTGGCCGCGATCGGGCGGGCGGCCTCCAGCGGCTCGTCGGCACCGCCGACGATCACCACGACCCGGCGGCCCTGCACGCCGGCCAGCACGTCCACCCGGGCCCGCCGGGCGGCCAGCTGCATCTGGTCGATGGTGACCTCGGGCTCCTCGTCCTCGGGGGTGTACCCGGCGATCACGGTGACGGGCTTGGACGTCCAGCCGAGCGCGGCGGCCCAGGAGTGCATGCCGTCGTCGACCTCGCCGCGCAGCACCGCGTTCACGACCAGGGCCTCCAGCCGGGCGTCCCAGGCGGCGCGGGTCTCGGCGGCGCGGGCGTAGACCTGCGCGGCGCCGAACGCGACGTCCCGGGTGTAGCGCAGGATCGCCTCGCGCAGCTGCGGCTCGCCGCCGGGGGCGGCCAGCTCGCCCAGCCTGGTCTCCACCACGTCGATGATCACCCGGACCATGTCGATGGTGTGCTGGAGCTTGATGGCCCGCAGCAGCTCGCGCGGCGCGGTGCCGAACACCTCGCCGGCGATCGCGGGCCGGGTCTGCTCGGCGTTCTTGAACCACTCGACGAACGCGGCGATGCCGGCCTGCGCCACCAGCCCGATCCAGGACCGCTGGTCGGGCGGCATCCGCCGGAACCAGGGCAGCTGCTGCTCCATGCTGGCCAGCGCGGCGGTGCCGAACGTGCCCATCGCCTTCTCCAGGCGTTCGGTCGTCTGCTCCCGGATCTCGGCCTCGTTCGCGGTGTCCACGCCCCCCAGAGTGCCACCATTCCGGGCGTGGCCCGACCCGGACGCCGCGAGTGCCCGCCGGAGAAAGCCCTTGTGGGACGGGGGGTGCGGCCGGTTCTGGACGGGCCGGAGTCACGCCCGGGTGACCTGGGTCACCTGGTCCGGCCGGCCGAGCGCGACGCCGGCGAGATTGCGCAGCGACGGCGACCCGGGCGCCAGGTAATCGCTGTGCCCGCCGGACCCGGCCTGGAAGACGCGCGCGCCGAACTCCGGCGACACCGGGTCGGGCCCGAGGCCGAGGCCGAGGACCCGCACGTGCGGGACGTCCTCCATCCAGTCGGACGCGCCGCGCCCGGCCCAGACGCGGGCGGCGCGGCCGAGCCCGTACGCGGACCACGCGGCCGTGCCGGGGCTGCCGAACAGCGCGATGTCGGTGACCCGCCGCCAGGCGGCCGCCTCCGGCCCGCGCCCTTCGAGCCCGGCGCGGCCGCACACGACCGAGCCGTAGCTGTGGCACAGCAGCCCGACCGAGGCGCGCGGGTTGGCCTCGTGCAGGCCGCCGAGGAAGCGGCGCAGCTCGCGGCCCCCGTGGGCGGCGCGCTCGTCGGTGAGCACGTCGCCGCTGAACGTGCGCGGCGCCGCGTAGCCGAGCCAGGCGACCACCGCGAGGTCCGGGCCCGGCTCGGTCCGCGCCGCCTCCCGGTAGAGGGCGCGGGCCCCGCCGCCGGGGGTGGACCACGGCTTGCCCGCGCGGTCGTCGAACGTGGCCAGCGTGGTGTCGGCGCCGGGGACGAGCACGGCGACCCGCCGCGCCCGCGCGAGGTCGCCGACGACCTCGACCGCCCGGCCCCGGTCGCGCGGGTCGAAGTACAGGAAGTGCCGCCCCGGCCGGAGGAACCCTCCCAGCGCCCGGGCCCGCTCCCGGTCGCCGATCTCGTGCGCGGTGCGCAGCGCCGCCTCGATGGAGCGGCGCTCGGCCGCGTACCGGGCGTCCAGCGTGGAGGGGGCGAGCTCGGGGGCGGGCAGCGGCGGGGCGTACGGGTCGGCGTGGCCCGTGCCCGTGGTGGTCAGCATGATGCCCGCGATCGTCGCGAGGCCGGCGAGGGCCCGTCGTAGCCGTCGGGCACGCTGAGGTGTCTGGCGGGGCGGCGGCATGGTCCGTCTTTCTACCGGATGCCCGGCGGTGCTCCGAGCACCCGGGGGTCGTCCTGCGTGTTCTCGGTAGAGATGTACGGGACGCCCCCGAGGTTGGGATCAGCCCGCTCCGCGCGGCCGCTCGAAGCGGTGGGCGAGGGCCCAGAACGCGGCCAGCGCGGCCGCGAACACCGGCAGCCAGCCGAGCCGGGCGAGCGCCCAGCCGGGGTCGCCGGGCAGCGAGTGCAGGCCGGGGACCGCGCCGAAGAGCAGCAGGGCGCCGACGGTGACGGCCATCATCGCGGTCTGGTGCCACAGGAAGACGGTCATGGCCGACAGGTTGGCCAGCGCGACCGCCGCCCACGGGCGCGGGCGCTCCATCCAGCGCCGCAGCGGCTCGCGGAGCAGCAGCGCCAGCCCGGCCTGCGCGATCCCGAACGCGACGGCGGCCAGCGTGGGCGGGTTCAGGTTGGAGATCTCGGCGCCCGGGACGCCGACCATGCTCGCCGGGTACCCCGCGTACAGGACGAGCGCGGCGGTGGCGGCGGCGCCGCCGACCAGCATGGCGGCGGCCGTGCGGCGGGCGGCGAGCGCCCCGTTCGCCCAGGCCATCCCCAGGTAGAAGGGGACGAGCCAGCCGGTGAGGAGGGTGCCCCAGCCGAGCCACTGCGGCCCGCCGAGTCCGAAGCGGGTGGCGTCGATCGCGGCGGTCGCGGCCAGCGGCAGCAGCACCCCGGCGACGCCGAGCCGGCTCCAGAGGGCGGTGAACAGCGGAGTGAGCGCGGTCAGCGCCCCGTACACCAGCAGGAACCACAGCGGGCTGAGCACCAGCTTGACCAGGACGCGCGCGGTGTCGCCGGAGAACCCGGCCCACAGCAGCGCGGCCGTCGCGGGGATCCAGGCCAGCAGCAGCACCGGCACGGGCCGCAGCAGCCGGGCGGCCCGGCGCCGCGCCCACGGCCCCCACGGCTCGCCCGCCCGGTACCCCTTGGCCGCCGTGTAGCCGCCGACCAGGAAGAACACCGCGAGCGTCTGGAGCACCCAGGAGACGGGCGTGAAGCCGGGCATCGACTTCAGCGGGCTGGCGACCCGCAGCCCCTCACCGCCGCCGGTGGCGACGAACGCCGTGACGAGCCAGTGCCCGAGGACGACGCCGAGGATCGCGAACGCGCGCAGGGCGTCCACCGCCCGGTCCCGGTTCGGGGGCGTGGCCGCGCCGATGCGGGCGGCGAACCCGGCGGGCCGGCCGGCGGGGCCGGTCCGGCGGTCAGGCGTTGCGAGCATGGGTGACCTCCGAGTCACGGCCGAGCGCGATCATGGTGAGGTTGCGCAGCGCGGGGGAGCCGGGCACCAGGTACGAGCTGTGCGTGCCGCCGCCGGCGTCGAAGCGGGCGGCGCCGACGGCCACCGGGTCGGCGCCGAAGCCGAGCCCGAAGAGCCGGAACTTGGGGACGAACCGCGTCCAGTCGCCGCCCGCCCGGCCCGTCCACAGGCGTGCGGTGGACCGGAACGCGGCGGCCGACCGGGCGTCCACGCCGGGGCTGCCGTACAGCGCGACCTCGTCCACCTGGGAACGGGCGAGCCGCGGCGCCGCCTTGGCGCAGACCACCGACCCGTAGCTGTGGCACAGCAGCGCGACCTCGGCGCCGGGGTTGACGCGGCGCAGCCCGGTCACGAAGCGGGCCAGCGCGCGGGCGGCGTCGTCGGCGCGCCCATCGGTGACGACGGCCGCGCTGCGGGTGGACGGCGAGTCGTACCCGAGCCAGCCGACCGTCGCCAGCCGCGCCCCCGGCGCGACCGCGGCGGCCCGCCGGTGCAGGGTGCGGGCGCCGCCGCCGGCCCACTTCTCCGACTCGAAGTTGGTGAGCAGGCCGTCCGCGCCCGGCACCACGACCGCGATCCGGCCGGCGCGGGCGAGGTCGCCGTTCACCTCGACGGCCCGGCCGCTCCCGCGCGGGTCGAACGCCAGGAACCGGCGGCCCGGCGCCAGGAAGCGGGTCATCGTCCCGGCCCGGCCGGTGTCGCCCGCGGCCAGCGCGGTCGAGCGGGCCTTCCGGATGTCCCGCTCGACCGCCGCGTACAGGCCGGTGAGCGCCGACGCGGAGGTGAGCCCCGGGGCGGCGGCCGGGGCGGCGTACGGCTCCCGGTGCGTCATGGGCGCCGCGGTCGCGGCGAGCGCGGCCAGCGTCAGCGACGCTGCGATGCCCCTGTTGCGGGTCCTGCGGCGCACGGCCTGTCCTTCCTGCTCAGCGAGACGTTCACTGAGTAGGAAGCTAGGAACCGCGGCCCGTAACGGTGATCAACCCGGGGAGCCGTCTTCCCCCGTACGACCGGGGTACTACGCGGGTCAGTCGCCGGGGTCAGTCGCCGGGGTCAATCGCCGGGGTCAATCGCCGGGGCGGACGAGCCCCGTCTCGTAGGCGAAGACGATCGCCTGCGGGCGGTCCCGCAGGCCGAGCTTCATCAGGACGCGGCCGAAGTGGGTCTTCACGGTCTGCTCCGCGACGACCAGCTCGTCGGCGATCTCGCCGTTGGACAGCCCGCGCGCGACCAGGGTCAGCACCTCGGTCTCGCGCTCGGTCAGCTCGTCCAGCCGCTTGCGGGTCGGCGCGCGCGGGGCGCCCAGCCGGGAGAACTCGGCGATCAGCCGCTTGGTGATGGACGGGGACAGCAGCGCGTTCCCCTCGGCGACCACCCGGACGGCGTCCGACAGCTCGGTCGCGGACGCGTCCTTCAGCAGGAACCCGCTGGCCCCGGCGCGCAGCGCCTCGTACACGTAGTCGTCGAGGTCGAAGGTGGTCAGCATCAGCACCTTCGGCCTGGCGGGGTCGCCGGGCGCGCCGGCCGCGTCGCCGCCGAGGAGCCGGCGGGTGGCCTCCAGGCCGTCCATCACCGGCATCCGCACGTCCATCAGGACGACGTCGGGGCGCAGCTCGGCGATCACACGCAGGCCCTCCTCGCCGTTCACCGCCTCGCCGGCCACCTCGATGTCGGGCTGGGCGTTCAGGAGCACGCCGAACCCGGTGCGGACCATGCCCTGGTCATCGACGATCACTACCCGGATCGTCATGCCCGCGGCTTCAGCGGCAGGGTGGCGGTCACGGCGAATCCTCCTTCGGGGGTGGCCTTGGCGGTCAGCCCGCCGTTCAGCATCGCGGCCCGCTCCCGCATGCCGACCAGCCCGTGCCCGCTGCCGGGCGGCGAGATCGTGGACTGCGCGCCGGACGGCGGGCCGTTGATGACGCTGAGGAGGAGTATGCCCTCCTTCTGGATCAGCTCGACGTCCACCCTGGACCCGGGCGCGTGCCGCATCGCGTTGCTGAGCGCCTCCTGGAGGATCCGGTACGCGGTGATGCTGACGCCCTGCGGCACCTCGTCCAGGTCGCCGACCACCTTGGTGTGCAGCGACAGCCCGCTGCCGTGGGTGCCGGACAGCAGCGTGTCGAGCCGTTCCAGGCCGGGCTGCGGGGCCCGCTCCATGCCGTCCTCCGAGCGCAGCACGCCCAGGATGCGGCGCATCTCGGTGAGCGCGTCCAGGGCGGTCGCGCGGATCTCCTTCAGATCCGACCGGATCTTGTCGGGCACCTCGGGCACCGTGTACGGCGCCGCCTCCGCCTGGATCGCGATCATCGACATGTGGTGGGCGACCACGTCGTGCAGCTCGCGGGCGATCCGCTGCCGCTCCTTCAGCACCGCCTCGGTGTCGCGGTGCCGGCGCTCCTGCTCGGCCAGCTCGCGCTGCGCGGCCTCGTCCCGTTCGACCAGCTCCCGGTACGCGAGGTGGCGCTGCCGGACGAGCGAGCCGGCGAGCAGCGGCAGCACGATCACCACCGCCGGGCCGGCCGGGTTCTGCTGGTCGAGGAGGAAGGCCGCGACCCACAGCGCCAGCCCCGCGCCGATCGTGACGCCGCGCGGGCTGCGCGCCGCGAGCGTGTAAAGGACGAGGATGAGCACGAAGACGCCGCCCGGCACGTACGGCAGGTCCTTCGGCGAGTCCACCATCCAGCCGTGCGTGGTGGTGACCAGCATCGCGAACGCCGACACCCGGAACGCGCCGACCGGATGCCGCTGCCGCAGCGCCAGCGGCACCGCCAGCGCGAACGAGCACGCGAACAGGTACCAGTGCGGGGCGTACGGCTCGGTCTTGGCGGTCTGGTTCTGCAGCAGCGAGTACGTCCCGAGCAGCGTGGCGACCGCGACGAGCACGTCGAGGACCTGGGTCGCCAGGCCGTACGGCACCCGGTCGAGCCGGAACCGCCGCGTCCAGCCCAGCCAGCCGGGCCACGGGCGGTCGTCGGGGAGCGGCGGGTCGGCCCGGCCCGTCACCAGCGCGGCCGCGGGCCAGGCGATGGGACGTGTCAGCAGCCGGAAGGTCTCGCCGGCGCCGCCGGGGTTCTCGCTGGACATGCGCCCAGGCTAGAGCGGGTGGCGGACACCCCGAATGCCACCACGGTGCCATGGCGGCGTAGTACCTGGGTACGGTCTGAGGGTGGAACCCGCCGAGGCGCTGCGCCGGATCGCCTTCCTGCTCGAACGCGCGCACGAGCCGACCTACCGCGTCCGGGCCTTCCGCAAGGCCGCCGGCGTCGCCGCCGGACTCCCGCCCGCCGACCTGGAGGCCCGCGCCCGCGCGGGCACCCTGACCGATCTCGACGGGATCGGCAAGGTCACCGCGCTGGTGATCGAGGAGTCGCTGCGCGGCGAGGTGCCCGTCTACCTGCGGCGCCTCGAGGCCACCGAGGGCGAGCCGCTGGACGAGGCCACCGCGGCCCTCCGCTCCGCGCTCAAGGGCGACCTGCACACCCACAGCGACTGGTCCGACGGCGGCTCCCCGATCCGCGAGATGGCCGAGGCCGCCCGCTCGATCGGGCACGACTACATCGCGCTGACCGACCACTCGCCCCGCCTCAAGGTCGCCAACGGCCTGTCCGCCGACCGGCTGCGCCGCCAGCTCGACGCGGTCGCGGAGCTGAACGAGGAGCTGGCGCCGTTCCGGATCCTCACCGGCATCGAGGTCGACATCCTGGAGGACGGCGCCCTCGACCAGGACCCGGACCTGCTCGACCGGCTGGACGTCGTCGTCGCCAGCGTCCACTCCAAGCTGCGGATGGACCGCGTCGCGATGACCCGGCGGATGGTCGCGGCCGTCGCGGACCCGCGCGTGAACGTCCTCGGCCACTGCACCGGCCGCATCGTGAAGGCCGGCGGCAAGCGCGGCGGGCTGCGCCCGGAGTCGGAGTTCGACGCGGCCCTGGTCTTCGACGCCTGCGCCGCCTACGACGTCGCCGTGGAGATCAACTCCCGTCCGGAACGCCTCGATCCGCCCAAGCGGCTGCTGCGCCTGGCGGTGGAGGCGGGCTGCCGGTTCTCGATCGACTCCGACGCGCACGCGCCCGGCCAGCTCGACTGGCAGCCGTACGGCTGCGAGCGCGCCGCCCGCTGCGGCGTCCCCGCCGACCGCGTCGTCAACACCCTCCCCGCCGCCGACCTGCTCGCCTGGACGACGGCCGCGGCCTAGGCCGGGTCACCTTTCGCACCGCCGCCGCGTCGATACGGGCGAGATGTTCCACGACGGCGAGGAGGCGGCACGCATGGACGGCGACCGGCAGGCGGTCTACGAGCGGGAGCGGCCGCGGCTGCTGGCGGTGGCGTTCCGGATCCTCGGCTCGGACGCCGACGCCCAGGACGCGGTGCAGGAGGCGTGGCTCAGGTACGCCCGCGCCGACCCCGCGGAGATCAGGAACGTCCCGGCCTGGCTGACGACCGTGGTGACGCGCCTGTGCCTGGACTCGCTGCGCCGCACCCGCGAGTACCCGCGCGAGGAGCCGGCGCGGGCGGCGGCCGGCGACGGCCCCGAGGAGGTCGCGCTGCTGGCGAGCGAGCTGACCGACGCGTTCGCCGTCGTCCTGGACGAGCTGACGCCGCCGCAGCGGGTCGCGCTCGTGCTGCACGACGCGTTCGGGATCCCGTTCGACGAGATCGCGCACGTGCTGGACACCACTCCCGGCTCGGCCAAGAAGCTGGCCAGCCGCGCCCGCGGCCGGGTCCGCCGCCCGGCCGAACCGCCCGGCGCCGATCCCGGCGAGGCCCGCCGGGTCGTCGGCGCGTTCCTGCGGGCGGCGCGCGAGGGCGACCTGGACGGCCTGGTCAGGCTCCTGGACCCGGCCGTCACGCGCACCGCCGACCCGCAGGCCCTGCCGCCCGGCGCCGCGCAGCGCGTCGGCGGTGCACGCGCCGTGATCGCCGAGACCCGGGCGCTGCGCGCCACCGCCGGCCGCGCCCGCCCCGCGACCATCGACGGCCGGCCGGGGATCGCCGTCCGGTCCGGCCGCGACCTGGAGGCCGCGCTCGTCTTCCGGATCGCGGCCGGCCGCATCGTCCACTACGACGTGATCGCCGACCCGCGCCGGCTCGCCCTGCTGCGAATCGAGGACTGAGGACATGTACGCCGCCTACGTCACCGTGGCCATCGCCACGATCATCGCCAACACCGCGATCACCATCGCCGACCTCGCGAGGGCGAGGTTCGTCCTCGCGAACTCCGCCGAGGTGGGGCTGCCGCCCGCGTGGCTGCCGTACCTGGCCGCGCTGAAGGGCGCCGGCGCGGCCGGCCTCCTGATCGGCCTCGTCGCGCTCCCCGCCCTCGCCGTAGCCGCCGCGACCGGCCTCGTGCTCTTCTTCACGGGCGCCGTGATCGCCCACGTGCGCGCCCGCGTCTTCCACAACATCGCGTTCCCGGGCGGCTACCTCGCCCTGGCCGCCGCCTCCCTCGCCCTCGCCGTCGCGCACTGACCAGGAAAGGGGACCCAGGTACGACACCGGCGAGCGGGGTAGGGGCCGCTCATGGTCGTGTTCTTCTCCAACCGCGTGGGCTGCCTGGGATCGGTACTGATCAGCCTCGCCGTCACCGCCCTGCTGGTGCTGTTCTTCCTCCTCCTCTGACCCCGGCGGCCGCGCGGTGCGGGCAAGGGACGGCCGCCGCTCGCCGTCATCCGGCGGCGAGGAGCACCTGGAGGTCGCGTACGGGGGCCCGCCGCCGTTGTGCCGGTGGAACGGCGCGCAGGACGTTCTTGCCGGTTTCGAGGATCATCCGGCTGCGGTACGCGGGCGCCAGCCCGTCGATCACCTCCACCGCCTGCCGCGCCCCTCGCTCGACACCGCCCTTCGTGACCGTGCACAACGCCTCGTGCAGTTGGACGTTGGCCCCGTACTGGTAGTCGCTCTTCGCGGAGGCCAGCACCCTGCCACGGGCCGCGTCCGCGGCCGCCTCCCTGCCCGCGCCCGCATGGACCCAGCTCGCCGCGAAATCGGCCTGGCACCCGTTCCAGTACGCGGGGTATGTCGATGGCCCGTTCTCCGGCACGTCGTTCCCGAGGGTCTCCAACCCCCGCAGCGCCTCCTCGTGCCTGCCGAGCAGGGAGAGCGCCTTGACCTCGGTGCCGATGATCAGCGTCCGCAGGTGGGACGGCCGATCGCCCATGCGGCGCCGCACCTCCCGCGCCAGCCGCAGCGCGGCGTCGGGGGAACGGAGCCCGTACAGGCTGAATCCGGCCTCCGTGCTGCGGATCATGAGGCCCAACTGGAGGTCCCCGGAAGCGTCGGCCGCGTCGCGGGCGCCGCGCCACCAGCGCAGTGCCGGGCCGAAGTCCCCCAAGCGGGTGAGGATGTTGGCCTGGAGGCTGGAGAGGGTGGCGAGCATGCGGTACAGCTCCCTGACATCCTCGTCGCCCGGCTCCTGGATCCGCCGCCGGAGGGCGAGCAGATCCAGAAGGACCTCGTCGTGAACGTCCTTGGCGGGACGGGTGCGAATCGCGTGCAGGTGGTCCGCGCAGGCGAGAGCCCAGCCGTCCAAGTCCCGAGGCGGGCCGGTCAGCGCGGAGTTGACGAACCAGCGGGCCGCTTCCCCGGGTGATGCGAGGGCGCCGGTGCCGACGCCGACGGCGGCCAGCCGCAGCAGAACGCGGCGTTCCATTTCGTCCCAATCATTAAGAAGGGGCGTTTCCTTGTTATTGGTACCCCGCGGGGTGGAGAGAAGGGGCTGGCCGAAGAGTTCGTCTTCCGTGATGCCGAGTGCGCGGGCGTACCGGAGGCGGTAGCGGGGACCCACCGTGTGCGCGCCGGCTTCGTGGCCGCGGATGGTGCGCTCGATGTCCCTGAGCTTGGGCAGGCCTCGCCGGTCGCGTTCGGGGGCCGTGTCGCGGATGCGTTCGGCCAGGTCGGCGACGGTGTACTCGCGTGCCTTGCGCTCGGCGCGCAGGCGCCGACCGATGTGGACGGCGGTCTCGTCCGGCATGCTGCCCGCCTTTCCCGCGTGCGCTTTCCTTTCAAATACCACGGAGAGTGAGATCGTGGACGCGGAATGAACACGACGGTGTGGTGCCCGGGGCGGGTGTTCATCTGGGGGACGGTCCCCGGTGCGGTGGGCGTATGGGGTGGCGGTTAGCGTTCGGGGTGGCTGCCGATCGGCCTAGAACGTGAGGGGCGCCCATGGAGATCCAGCACCGTTTCGTCGAGTCCACCAGCGGGCTGCGCATGCATGTCGCCGAGGCCGGGGAAGGGCCGCTGGTTCTGCTCCTGCACGGCTTTCCCGAATGCTGGTATTCCTGGCGGCATCAGCTGATCGCTCTGGCGGAGGCCGGGTATCACGCCGTGGCGCCCGACCAGCGCGGGTACGCGCGTACGGGTGGGCCCGCCGAGGTGGACCAGTACACGATCCACCACCTGGTGGGGGACGCGGTCGGGCTGATCGACGCGCTGGGGGAGGAGACGGCGGTCGTGGTGGGGCATGACTGGGGCGCCCCGGTCGCGTGGCACGCGGCGCAGTTCCGTCCCGAACGGGTGCGCGGCGTGATCGGGCTGTCGGTGCCGCACCGGCCGCGCAGCTCGCGGCCGCCCGTCCAGGCCATGCGGGAGATGTTCGGCGAGAGCTTCTACATGGTGCACTTCCAGCAGCGGGACGTGCCGGAGGCGAGCTTCGAGTCCGATCCGGAGGGCGCGTTCCGGCGGACGCTGTTCGGCGCGTCCGGGGACGGCCCCGCGGCGCTGCCGCCCGTGCCGGAGGGCGGCGGGTTCGCGGACGCGGCGCCCGAGCCGGAGCGGCTGCCGGGCTGGCTCACGCGGGAGGACATCGCGACGTACGTCGCCGAGTACGAGGGGTCCGGCTTCTCCGGCCCGATCAACTGGTACCGCAACCTGGACCGCAACTGGGAGCTGACCGCCGCCTGGCACCGGGCCCCGGTCACGCCGCCCGCGCTCTACATCGGCGGCGACCGCGACCCGGTCGTGGCAGGCGGGGCGCGCAAGGCCGTCGACCGGCTGGCGGACTTCGTCCCTAACCTCCGCGGCACGGTCTGGCTGTCCGGTTGCGGCCACTGGACGCAGCAGGAGCGGCCCGCCGAGGTCAACGACGCCATGATCGGCTTCCTCCGCGGGCTCTGACCGCGCCGGGAAATGTCGGTGGCGGGCCGTACGGTCGGCGGGGTGAACCGCACCGACCGGCTGTACGCCCTGGTTGAGGAGCTGCGGGCGCGCGCCCCGCGCCGGGTCAGCGCCCGCGAGCTGGCCGCGCGCTACGAGGTCAGCGTCCGCACGGTCGAGCGCGACATCGGCGCGCTCCAGCAGGCCGGGGTGCCGATCTTCGCCGATGTGGGCCGGACCGGCGGCTACACGCTCGACCCGAGCCGCACGCTGCCGCCGGTCAACTTCACCCCGGCCGAGGCGGTGGCCATCGCGATCATGCTGGGCCGGGCCGGCGGCACCCCGTTCTCGCGGGCCGCCCGCACCGCGCTGCACAAGATCCTCACCGCGATGCCGGCCGCCGACGGCGCCACCGCCCGCGACCTCGCCGGCCGTATCCGCTTCCTGGCCGATCCGTCGCGCGGCGAGCCCGCCTCGGTCCCCGCCGTCCTGGAGGAGGCGATGGCGGCGCGCCGCGTCGTACGGCTGGTCTACGTCGACAAGGCCGGCGCCGAGACCGAGCGCGACGTGGAGCCGGTCGCGTTCAGCGGCGGCTCCGCCGGCTGGTACCTGATCGGCTGGTGCCGGCTGCGCGGCACGTTCCGCGTCTTCCGCACCGACCGCGTGCGCCGCGCGGCCCTGCTGGACGAGACCGCCCCGGAGCGCCGCGTCGAGGATTTCGACGAGGAGCCGCGCGACTACGTGATGCGCCCGCTGGAATTCCTCTAGAAACACCGACAGGGGGTTGTCGCCAATATGTTCGATCGTGGTCCCCGTTGAGCGAAGCGACGCGACGGAGGATCACCATGAACGCGCCGGCATACGACACCGTGAGCTGGTTCCAGATCGGCACCGACGATTCCGAGGGGGCCCGGAGCTTCTACGGCGGCCTGTTCGGCTGGAAGTTCACCCTCGATCCGGACGGCGACGGGTACGACCTGGTCAGCTATCCGGGAGCGGAGGCGCCGAGCGGCGGGATCGCGCACGGCGCGGGCCCCGAGGAGAACCACGCGACGTTCCTGGTGGTGGTGCGGGACGTGCCGGCCGCCTGCGAGCAGGCCGCGAAGCTCGGCGGCAAGGTCGCGCTGGAGCCGAGCACCTCGCCGAGCGGCCTGGTCTTCGCCTACCTGGACGACCCGTCCGGCAACCGCTTCGGCGTCTTCACGCCGCCCCCGGTGCCCGCCTGAGGGGCGCTGAACGGCCCGGAGGGCCCTCGCGGGCGGGCGAGGGCCTCCGGGACCGTTGGGGAGCCCCGGAAGCCCCCACGTGCTGCTGGGGCGCGATCACGGCCTACACCTCCGTGATCGGCGCCCCGCCGGCGGAGCCCGCCGTCAGGCGTCGCCGCCGGTGTTGCTCTCGGCGCTCTGCACGCCGCCCGCGAACACCGCGCTGACGTCGGCGTTCAGGCGGTAGCGCTCGATCGCCTGCTGGAGCGTCTCCGGCTTGACCTCGCCCTGCCGGGCGAGCCGGGTCAGCACCGCCAGCACGATCGACGCCGAGTCGACGTGGAACGCCCGCCGCGCCGCGGCCCGGGTGTCGGAGAACCCGAACCCGTCGGTCCCCAGCGACGAGTAGTCGCCCGGCACCCACGGCGCGATCTGGTCCGGTACGGCCTTCATGAAGTCCGACACCGACACGATCGGCCCGGCGGCGCCCTCCAGCGCGCGGGTGACGTACGGGACGCGCTGCTCCGCGTCGGGGTGCAGCAGGTTCCAGTCGTCGCACGCGCGGGCCTCGCGGGCCAGCTCGTTCCACGAGGTCGCCGACCACACGTCGGCGGCCACGCCCCACTCCTCGGCCAGCAGCCGCTGCGCCTCCAGCGCCCAGCGCCCGGCCACGCCCGAGGCCATGATCTGTGCCCTGGGCGGCTGCCCGTTGCCGGCCTCCGTGCCTCCTCCCGCCTCGACCCGCTCGGGAGCCGCCTTGAGCCGGTACAGGCCCTTCAGCAGGCCGTCGACGTCGAGGCCCTCGGGCTCCGCTGGCTGCTGGTACGGCTCGTTGTAGACGGTCAGGTAGTAGAAGACGTTCTCGCCCTCGGGGTGCTCCTCGGACGAGCCGTACATCCGGCGCAGCGCGTCCCGCACGATGTGCGCCAGCTCGAACGCCCAGGTGGGGTCGTAGTGCACGCACGCCGGGTTGGTCGCCGCGATCAGCGGCGAGTGCCCGTCGGCGTGCTGGAGGCCCTCGCCGGTGAGCGTGGTGCGGCCCGCGGTGGCGCCCAGCAGGAAGCCCCGCCCCATCTGGTCGCCCAGCGCCCACATCTGGTCGCCGGTCCGCTGGAACCCGAACATCGAGTAGAAGATGTACACCGGGATCATGTGCTCGCCGTGCGTGGCGTACGCCGTGCCCGCGGCGATCGTGGAGGCCATCGAGCCGGCCTCGCTGATGCCCTCGTGCAGCATCTGGCCGGACTCGGACTCCTTGTAGGCCAGCAGCAGCTTGCGGTCCACGCCCTCGTACGTCTGCCCGTGCGGGGCGTAGATCTTGGACGTCGGGAACAGCGAGTCCATGCCGAACGTGCGGTACTCGTCCGGAGCGATCGGGACGAACCGGGCGCCGATGTTCTCGTCCTTGATCAGGTCCTTGAGCAGCCGGACGAAGGCCATGGTGGTGGCCACGTTCTGCTTGCCCGAGCCCTTCTTCAGCTCCGCGTACACCGGGTCGCCGGGCAGCTTGAGCGGCTTGGCCCGCACCGTACGCCGGGGCAGGAACCCGCCCAGCGCCGCGCGCCGCTCCCGCATGTACTCGATCTCGTCGGAGTCCTCGCCCGGGTGGTAGTACGGCGGCAGCTCGCCCTCCAGCGCCGAGTCCGGGATGTCGAGGTAGAGCCGGTCCCGGAACTCCTTGAGCTCGGCCTTGGTCAGCTTCTTCATCTGGTGGGTGGCGTTGCGGGCCTCGAAGTCCGGCCCCAGCGTCCAGCCCTTGATCGTGTGCGCCAGGATGACGGTCGGCTGCCCGACGTGCTCGCGGGCCGCCTTGAACGCCGCGTACACCTTGCGGTAGTCGTGCCCGCCGCGCGACAGCCGCCGCAGGTCGTCGTCGGACAGGTGCTCGACCATCTTGCGCAGCCGGGGGTCGTCGCCGAAGAAGTGGTCGCGGATGTACGCGCCGGTCTCGACGGTGTAGGTCTGGAACTGCCCGTCCGGCGTGGTGTTCATCTTGTTGACCAGCACGCCGTCGGCGTCCTGGGCCAGCAGCGGGTCCCAGTCGCGGCCCCACACCACCTTGATCACGTTCCAGCCGGCGCCGCGGAAGAACGACTCCAGCTCCTGGATGATCTTGCCGTTGCCGCGGACCGGGCCGTCCAGCTGCTGGAGGTTGCAGTT
The DNA here is from genome assembly GCF_040703975.1 of Spirillospora sp. NPDC029432. Taxonomy (NCBI): domain Bacteria; kingdom Bacillati; phylum Actinomycetota; class Actinomycetes; order Streptosporangiales; family Thermomonosporaceae; genus Spirillospora; species Spirillospora sp. NPDC029432. Next base: position 21,997 of record NZ_JBEZWH010000031.1, on the reverse strand, counting down.
GATGACGAAGGTGAGGTTGTCGAGCTCCTCGCGGGCGGCCAGCCCGATCGCGCCCAGCGACTCCGGCTCGCCCATCTCGCCGTCGCCGAGGAACGCCCACACGTGCGACCGCGAGGTGTCCTTGATCTTGCGGTTGTAGAGGTAGCGGTTGAACCGCGCCTGGTAGATCGAGTCGATCGCGGTGAGCCCCATGGAGACCGTGGGGAACTCCCAGAAGTCGGGCATCAGCCGCGGGTGCGGGTACGACGACAGGCCGCCGCCCGGATGCGACATCTCCTGCCGGAAGCCGTCCAGCTTCTCCTGCGGCAGGCGGCCCTCCAGGAACGCGCGCGCGTACACGCCGGGGGCCGCGTGGCCCTGGAAGAACACCTGGTCGCCGGACTCGCCGTGGTCCTTGCCGCGGAAGAAGTGGTTGTAGCCGACCTCGTAGAGGGAGGCGGCCGAGGCGTAGGTCGCGATGTGCCCGCCGACCCCGAGCTCCGGCCGGTTGGACCGGGACACCATGATCGCGGCGTTCCACCGGATGTAGGCGCGGATCCGGCGCTCGATGTGCTCGTCGCCGGGGAACCACGGCTCGTGCTCCGGCGGGATCGTGTTGATGAAGTCGGTGCTGCGCAGGCCGGGCACGCCCACCTGCTGCTCGCGGGCCCGCTCCAGCAGGCGCAGCATCACGTACCGCGCCCGGCTGCGGCCCTCGGTCTTGATCACCGTGTCGAGCGATTCCAGCCACTCCCGGGTCTCGTCCGGGTTGATGTCCGGGAGCTGGCTCGGCAGGCCGTCACTGATGATCGAATAACGCTGACGTCCGGAAGCCACGGGGTCCCCTCTGTGCTCACGGTCCTGGGTGAGGCCGCGCGCCCGCCCGGTGAGCCGGCGTCGGCCTCCGCGACGACGGTCCGCCGTCGTGGGTTCGTGATCCATCGTCGCCGTTTATGACGGCTAACGCATCTCTACCAACCAGTAACCATTCTTGCCGGTCACGGGGGGTGCGCGGGACGTTCCGGGCAGGGTTTGGGCCCCCTCTCGACGAGGCAGGGAAGTCGTACGAAGGTGGAGAGAGAGCACCACGCCGGAACCACACCGAACGGCCGCGGGAGCGCGGCCGGGGCGCGCTGGGGGAAGTGATGAACGCTTCGGTCGGAGATCGACTTCACGTGCACGGCAACACCGTCGGGCAGCCCGACAGGGTCGGCGAGATCGTGGAGGTGCGCGGCGAGCGCGGCGAGCCGCCCTACATGGTCCGCTTCGACGACGGCCACACCCGCCTGGTCTTCCCGGGCCCGGACGCGGTGGTGGAGGTCCCCGGCCAGCGGGCCGGCACCGACCACTGACCCGGCCGCCGATCCGCGTCCGGCGGCCCCGATGGGGTAGACCTGGGGCATGAAGAGCACCGTGGTCAGGGTGACCACCGGAAACCGGGAGGTCGTGCACGACATCACGGCCGAGTGCGAGCGCTTCGCCGCCGAGGCCGGGGAGGACGGGCTGCTGCACGTCTTCGTGCCGCACGCCACCGCCGGGATCGCGATCATCGAGCTGGGCGCGGGCAGCGACGACGACCTGCTGGCGGCGCTGGGCGACCTGCTGCCCGCCGACGACCGCTGGCGGCACCGGCACGGCTCCGCCGGCCACGGCCGGTCGCACGTCTCGCCCGCGCTCGTGCCGCCGTACGCGACCGTCCCCGTGATCGGCGGCCGGCTCGCGCTCGGGACCTGGCAGTCGGTGGCGCTCGTCGACCTCAATGTCGACAATCCGGATCGCCAGGTGCGATTGTCGTTTCTTGCGGGATGAGCGCGCGTTGTTACGCTCGACGGGTGTCCAGGGACGACCGCGGCCGTATTCGGGCCCATGAGGCCACCAAAAGCCGTGCAGACACTTGCGCTGGGACCCATTACTTGTGTGGACTGTCCCGCAAAACTCGAACCGGAGCGGAAGGGCCGCCGGCACGGCGGCCCGCAATGACGACCATGGGAGGACTTTCGTGAGCGCGACCGCGGGTCAGGCGCAGTCTGAGCGCAGCCTGGCCGAACGGCTCGGCCTGAAGGCGGGCCAGGTGGTGCAGGAGATCGGCTTCGATGACGACGTCGACGAGGAGCTCCGCGACTCCGTCGAGGCCGTCACGGGGAACGAGCTGGTCGACGAGGACTACGAGGACGTGGTCGACGTCGTGCTGCTGTGGTGGCGTGAAGAGGACGGCGACCTCTTCGACGAGCTGACCAACGCGATGGTCCCCCTGACCGGTGGCGGCCACATCTGGCTGCTGACCCCCAAGGCGGGCCGCGACGGCCATGTGGAGCCGAGCGACATCGGCGAGGCCGCCCAGACCGCGGGCCTGGCGCAGACCAGCAGCGTCAGCGCCGCCAAGGAATGGTCGGGCACCCGCCTGGTCGCCCCCAAGGGCCACAAGTAGCCGCGGCCGGCCGTACGCCGGCCCGAGGCGATCCCCGCCGCGCCGCGCACGGGCGCGGCCGCCCCGGCGCGCGCCCGCGCGCCGTCCCCCCATGACCGTGGGGGCACGCATCACCCCGCCCGCGCGGCGGGGACGAGCCGCGGGAGAGGAATTGGCGGTTGAGGCAGGCGACCTCGCACCCGACTTCGAGCTGAAGGACCAGCACGGCACGCCGGTGCGGCTGTCGGACTTCAAGGGGAGGAAGAACGTCCTCCTGGTGTTCTACCCGCTGGCGTTCAGCGGCGTCTGCACGGGCGAGCTGGGCGCGATCCGCGACGAGCTGCCGTCCCTGGGCGCCGCCGAGGACGTGCAGGTGCTGGCGGTCTCGGTCGACTCGATGTTCGCGCTGCGGGCGTGGGCCGACCAGGAGGAGTACCGGTTCCCGCTGCTCGCCGACTTCTGGCCGCACGGCGGCACGGCCCGCCTGTACGGCGTGTTCGACGAGGAGAAGGGCGTGGCGCTCCGCGGCACGTTCGTGATCGACCGCGCGGGCACGGTCCGCTGGAAGGTCGTGAACGCCGTCCCCGACGCGCGGGACCTCGACGAGTACCGCAAGGCGCTCGCCGGCCTCTGAGTGATCCGGGCCGGGTCCGCGACCGGATCCGGCCCCCGCACCCCTGGAGGTGTGATGCCCTGCTTCCGGTGCGGGGCCCGGCAGACCGACCCCGTGCGCGGCGCGAGCCCGTGGCGGCGCGGGGTACGGGCGGACCGGCAGGTCCTGATCTGCCCGCGGTGCCAGAACGTCCACGACGACGACGGCGCCGCGCTGGACCGCTGCGCCTCCTGCGGTTCCGCCGCGCTGATCTGCCGCCTCGGCGAGATCGAGTGCCGTGACTGCGGGCACACCCGCGAGGCGGCCCCGGCCGACGCGCCGCCCGGCGATCTGGTGCCGTCCGGCGCCCAGCAGGCCGACGGCGGCCTGTCGGAGGAGGTCGCGGCGGCGCTGACCCGGTTCTTCCGGCGCGGCCCCGGCTCTTGACCTTCTTTTCGCAGGCTGGGACGCTGCGACGCAGCGTTCGCGGGGCACGCGAGGGAGCAGGGAGGGGGAGGCGCCGATGCCGTTCATCATCTTCAGGGTGGCGCAGCGGCTCACCGCGCGCGCCTGGCGAGCCCCGGCCCTCGTCCTGCTGCTGGCGGCGGTGCTCGGCTGGGCGCTGATCGCCGCGTTCGAGAAGCCGGACGCGGAGATCCGGAACCCGGCGCACTACCTCTGGTACTTCTTCGTCAGCGGGACGACCACCGGCTACGGCGACCTCTACCCGGAGACGGCCGGCGGCCGGCTCGGCGGCGCGATCGTGATCGTGGCGGGGCTGACGGCGGGCCTGATGCTGTTCGCCGAGCTGACCCTCTGGATGGCGAAGGGCAGGACCATGAAGGCCAACGGGCTCGCCCGGCTGCACCACCGCCGGCATCTGGTGATCATCGGGTACGAGCGGGACGGGCTGCGCGCGATCATCGGCCAGCTGCGCGCCGACCCCGAGTACGCGAAGACGCCGGTGGCCGCCGTGTTCTGGCCGGAGCAGCTGTCCGGCGAGAACCCCGACCCCGAGCTGTACGACGTCGTGGCGTTCGACGACACGGCGTACGACCGGGTCCGGCTCGCCGACGCCCGCACGGTGCTGGTGGTCGGCCGCAACGACGACGAGACCGTCCGGGTCATGCTCGGGGTGTACGCCTACCTGCGGCGGCACGGGAGCCCGCCGGCGCACCTGCTGGCCGGGGTGCACGACGGCGGCCGGCGGGTCGAGATCAACGAGGCGCTGGCGCTGATCGGCGAGGACATCGAGCCGGTGGACGTGGACGATCCGGCCGTGGTGGCGGTCGCGATCCGCAACCCCGGCGTGGCCGCGATCTACCACAACCTCGCCAGCACGCTGGACGCCGACTCCACGCTGTACCGGGTGGACGTGCCCGACGGCGCGGGGGAGTGGCCGCGGCTGGAGCTGGCCATCTTCCTGCTGCGGCGCGGCAGCACGCTGCTCGCGGTGGGCGAGTCGCACCGGCCCAACGCCCGGTTCCGGCTGGCGGCGCTCCCGGACGAGGTCGTGCGGGGCGGGCAGTCGCTGGCCGTCGTGGCGGCCGACCGTCCCGAGATCCCGTGGCACGAGGTCGCCTGAGGCGGTCCGCCCCGGGAGCCCGGCGGGAGTGAGCCAGGAAGGCACCTCCAGCGCCCAACCGAGGTGCCCTCCTGGCTCGCCGCGGCGGCGCGGCCCGGGACGCGGGTCAGCGGCGTCCCGGGGCCTCCCCGCGCGTGCCGCGGAGTCTCAGGCGGCCTGCCGGCGGTCGGCGTCCAGCAGGTGGTAGAGCAGCAGCAGCTGCGTGATCGCGAGCGGGTCGCTGGTGCCGCCGTCGCCGAAGCGGCCGAGCGCGTCCGGGTCGAGGCCGCCGTCGCCGGCGCGGGGGCCGAGCCGTTCCCAGATGGCCTTCTTGACGATCCGCGACTCGTCGGGCGACACGTACCCGTGGACGTGCAGCGCGTCGACGGGACGGCCGTCGGTGTCGCGGTGCAGCCGCAGGTGCATGGCGGTCTCCGCGCCGTGCGGCGACCCGGGGGCGGGCGGCGGCGGGGCGGAGTCGCCGATGACCGTGTCCAGCTCGGGGTGGTCGATGGTGGGCCGCAGCAGCAGCTCGGCCGACAGCGGCGTGCCCGGCGGGTCCTGCCGGCCGGCGACGGGCGCGAACCTGACCACGATGTCGGCCCACCGGCGCTGCGGCCGGATGTAGGCGGCGCTCTCCGGCTCCCGCCGGTCCAGCTCGGCCCTGACCTGCTCGGGCGTGTAGCCGCGCTTGTCGCAGTCGCGGCGGACCTTCCAGGCGTGCCGCAGCTCCTCGGGCGGGTCGAGGTAGACGGTGATGTCGAAGCAGGCGCGGGCCAGCCGGGTGTGCAGCGGCAGCAGGCCCTCGACGATCACGAACTCGCGGGGCTCGACCAGCTCGGGCCGGACCAGCTCGCCGGTCGCGTGGTCGTACACCGGCTTGAGGATCGGCTCGCCCATGGACAGCAACTGGAGGTGCTGCTCCATCACGTCGATGTGGTTGCAGTCGGGGTGCAGCGCCGTGAACGGCTTCCCCTCGCGCTCGGAACGGTCGTAGCGGTGGTAGTCGTCCACGCAGACCGCGGTCATGCGGTCCTCCCCCAGACACCGCACTAGCCCCCTGGTCAGTGTCGTCTTGCCCGCGGCGCTGTCCCCGGCGATGGCGAGCATGACGGGGCGGCGGCCCGAGCCGCGCGCCCGGAGCATGTGCACGATCCGATGGGGCACGTGTGTCCTCCGTCCCGGCGGTGTTCTGTTGTCGCCCGAGACGGTAGGCGGGCGTTCCGGTTGGGGCGTCCCCCAATCAGGGGAGATGGCGGGTGAAAAGCGTGAAACCTTCGCGCCCGCGGGGGCTACTGGCCGGTAGTTTGCGGTTGTTATCGTGCCGGAGTGAACCCCCCTGTGCGCGTCGTCCTGGTGGACGATCACGAGATGATCCTCGCCGGGCTGCAGGCGATGCTGGCCGGTTTCGCGGGGCGCGTGCGCGTCGTGGGCCAGGCCGGGACGTCCGGCGAGGCGACCCGGCTGGTGACCACGCTGCGCCCGGACGTGGTGCTGCTGGACGTCCGGCTCGGCCCGGAGAGCGGCCTCGACCTGTGCCGGGTGATCACCACCCGGGTGCCGGAGTCGCGGGTGGTGTTCCTGTCGGTGTACGACGACGAGCAGTACGTCTTCGAGGCCCTGCGCGCCGGCGCCGGCGGCTACCTGCTCAAGCGGGTCGACGGGGCCGAGCTGGTGCGGCGGCTGGAGGAGGTCACGCAGGGGGAGACGGTCGTCGATCCGACCCTGGCCGGGCGGATGGCGGTCACCGCCGCCCGGCTCACCCGCGGCGAGTTCTGGCCGGGCGCCAACCGGGGCCTCACGCAGCGCGAGAGCGAGGTGCTGTCGCTGCTGGTCGGCGGGCTCTCGAACAAGGCCATCGCGGCCCGGCTCGTGGTCGGCGAGGAGACCGTGAAGAGCCATCTGCGGGCGCTCTACCGCAAGCTGGAGGTCACCGACCGGTCCGCGGCGATCGCGGTGGCGCTGCGCGAAGGACTGTTCCGGTGACGGCCGCGCCGTCCCGGCCGGGGCCGCCCGCCGCGCTGGAACCGCTGGCCGCGCACGGCCGCGACCTGCTCGTACGGATCGTCGCCGTCGCCTGCTCCGACCGGACCCTGGCGGAGATGGCCGACGAGCTGGCCGGGCTCGTCGTGCGGTCCGCGCGGGAGATCGCGTTCTGCGACGTCTACCTGCTGGACGACGACGAGCGGGCGCTGCGCCGCTCCGGGACCGGGCCGCCCGTACCGCTGGGGGAGGGCGACGCCGGATGGGTGGCCGCGCACGGCCGCCCCCGCGAGCACGCCGACGGCCGCGGCGTGGCCGTGCCCATGCACAGCGGCCGGACGACCATCGCGGTCCTGGACGCCCGGTCGGCGGGCCGCTGCGCGCCCGAGGACGTCCTGCTGGTGACCGCGCTGGCCGAGCTGTTCGCGCCGGTCCTCTGCTCGTGCCGCCGGCTGCGGGCCGCCGAGGAGCGCGAGCGCGCGGCCGAGCGGTTCGCCGAACGCGCCGTCGAGGTGCAGGAGGCCGAGCGGTCGCGGCTCAGCCGCGAGATCCACGACGGCATCGCGCAGCGGCTGGCCGGGCTGGGCTTCCACCTGTCGGCGGCCGAGAGCGCGGTCCCCGCCCACCATCCCGAGGCGCGCGAGCAGATCCGGCACGCGCGCGGGCTCTGCGAGCTCGCCGCGGCCGAGACCCGCGCCGCGATCGGCGGGCTGCGGCCGCCCGTACTGGACGACCTGGGCCTGTCGGCGGCGCTGGCCACGCTCGCCCGCGAGGCCGGCGGCACCCCGTGCGGGGCCGCTTCCTCTCCCACCTCGACTTCGCCCACTTCGGCCCGCTCCGGGCTGGAGGTGACCGTGGCCGTGTCCGGCGAGCTGGAGGACGCGCTGCCCGACCACGTCCAGACGGCGCTCTACCGCATCGCGCAGGAGGCCGTCGGCAACTGCCTGCGGCACGCGTCGGCCTCGTACGTGGACCTGCTGCTGGAGCACGACCGCGACCGGGTCAGGCTCCGGGTGCGCGACGACGGCGTCGGGTTCTCGCTCCCGGACGTGCTGGCCCCGGCGGGCCACGACCGGCCGGGCCGCCGCGCCGAGTCGTACGGCCTGCGCGGCATGGCCGAGCGCGCCGAGCTGCTGGGCGGCCGGTTCACCGTCACCAGCAGGCTCGGCGCCGGCACCACCGTCGAGGCCGTGATCCCCGTCCCGGGCGCCTAGCCCGCCTCAGCCGCGCAGCGTGCGGAACGTGATCCCGGCGCGGTCGAGCCGCTCGATGAGCGCGTTCCCCATGGCCACCGCCGTGGTGACCTGCCCGGCGGTCGGCGGCAGATCGTCGTGCGCCAGGCACAGCGCCGACTCCGCCAGCATCTTGGCCGTCTCGGTGTAGCCGGGGTCGCCGCCCCTGACCTCGGTGACGACCTTCTCGCCGCCGCCCTCGCCGGCGAACTTCACGCTGAACCAGCTCCGCGCGCGCCGCTCCGCCGACGGGCCCTCGCCGGGCGTGCCCAGCCGCATCAGCAGCGACCGGGCGGGCGGCAGCTGCGTCAGCGGCAGCAGCGCGGCCGCGCCCGCGGCGATGCCCAGCGCGGCGGGCAGGTGCCGGACCGCGAGGTACTCGCCGTACGAGAAGTCCGGCCCGTACCGGTCGAGCGCCATCGCCGAACGCTCCACGATCTGCGGGTCCAGCGTCGGCATCGGCAGCAGGTAGCCGCCGGCGACGCGGGTCCGCGGGACGGGCCGCCGCGAGATCCGGACCCGCCGGTCCGCCGGGCGCGGCTCGGCCGCGCGCCGCTCCCGCTCGGCGCGCACCATCCCGGCCGGGTCCGCGAAGATGTCCAGCGCCGAGTGCAGCGTCCCGCCGGAGAACTGCGCGGACGCCCGCAGGAACGCCTCCACGTGCAGCGGGACGCCCTCCGGCAGCCGCTGGACGGTGTAGTACGCGCCCAGGTCGTACGGGATGGAGTCGAACCCGCAGGCGTGCACGATCCGGGCGCCGCTGCGCGCGGCCTCGTCGTGGTACTTCACGTACATCCGGTCGACGAACGTCGGCTCGCCGGTCAGGTCGACGTAGTCGGTGCCGTTCCGGGCGCACGCGGCGACCAGCGGCTCGCCGTACCGCGCGTACGGGCCGACCGTGGTGATCACGACGCGGGCGGCGCGGGCGATCTCCTCCAGCGAGGCGGGGTCGGTGCTGTCGGCGTGCAGCAGCGGCAGGTCCTTGCAGGCGGGCTCGACCTGGGCGAGCCGCTCGCGCACCGCCTCCAGCCTGGCCTGGTTGCGGCCGGCCAGCGCCCAGCGGGTGCCTTCCCCGGCGCGCTGGGCCAGGTACTCGGCGGTGAGCCCGCCGGTGAACCCGGTGGCGCCGAAAAGGACGATGTCGTACGAGCGGTCGGCGGTCATGGCTGCCCTTCCCGGAGGCGTTCGGTACGGTCCCGCACCGAACGCTACTCGGGCGGCGGGCCCGTTCGCGAAGCGCCGCGGCCTGCCTACGATGGGACGGTGATCGCGCTGGCCCTGTCGATGGACGTCGCCGCCCTGCTGGTCCTGGGGGCGGCGGGCCTCCCGGCCCGGGACGGCTGGAGCCGGACGGGCCTGGCCATGGTCGCCGCCAGCCTGGCGCTGCTGTCGATCGCCCTGTGGCTGGCCGCCGCGGGCGGCGACGGCGGCTAGGCGGGGCTCGCGGCGGTCCAGCCGGGGGCGCCGAGCAGATGGCCGACGAACAGGCGCGTCGTCGGCGTGGGGGCCGTGCCGGCGACCGCGTGCCAGGGGCGGTCCAGCGGCATCCCGGGCGCGTCCACCACCACCAGCCGGCCGGCCGCCAGCTCGGCGCCGACCGCGTCCCGGGAGACCAGCGCCACGCCCAGCCCGGCCGCCGCGCCCGCGATCACCGCGCCGTTGGAGCCGAGCACCAGGCGCGGCGGGGCCACGTCCCGCTCCGCCAGGTAGGCCTCGGCGGTCGCGCGCACGCCCGAACCCGGCTCGCGCATCACCCACGGCGTCGCGGTGAGCGAGAACGCGCCCGCCAGCTCCGGGGTGCCCACGACGACCAGCTCGTTCGGGCGGCGCGCGAGCACCGTCGCCGCGGTCCCGGCGGGCGGCCGGCCGGCCAGGACGAGATCGGCCTCGTGCGCGGCCAGGCTCGCCCACACGCGGCGGCTCGGGCCGACCTCCAGCGCCAGCTCCACCTCCGGGAACCGGGCCCGGAAGCCCGCCAGCAGCCCCGGCAGCACCTGGTCGGCGGCCGTGGTGACGGCCGCCAGCCGCAGCGGCCCGCGCGCCGGGTCGGCCGCGCCGCGCGCCGCCGCCCGGCCCTGCTCCAGCAGCCCGAGTACCCGCCGGGCGTACGCGGCGTACACCGACCCGGCCGGCGTCAGCGCCAGCCCGCGCCCGGCCCGCTCCACCAGCGGCACGCCCAGCTCGCGGGCCAGCGCCGCGACCGCCGCCGACACCGCCGACTCGGTCACGTACAGGCGCCGCGCCGCCTCCCGCACCGAACCCGTGTCCGCCAGCGCCACGAACGTCCGCAGCCGCGCCTCGGTCATGCCGCCGTCCCGCCTCTCACTTGAGCGATCGGTTGATCGTCCGCCCGGAACACTTGATGGACAAGGCAAGTATCGCGGCGGCAGGCTCAAGGCAACCCCACGGAGGAGGAAACCGATGAGCGGTGGCCGTTGGTCGGCGGGCGTGATCCCGTACGCGGAGATGGGCTACTGGCGCCCGGACTACCAGCCGAAGGACAGCGACATCCTGGCCGCCTTCCGGATCACCCCGCAGCCGGGCGTCCCGCCGGAGGAGGCGGGCGCGGCCGTGGCCGGCGAGTCGTCCACCGCCACCTGGACCGTCGTGTGGACCGACCGGCTCACCGCGTACGAGAACTACCAGGCCAAGTGCTACCGGGTGGAGCCGGTCCCGGGCTCCGAAGGGCAGTTCATCGCCTACATCGCCTACGACCTGGACCTCTTCGAGGAAGGGTCGATCGCGAACCTGACCTCCTCCATCATCGGCAACGTCTTCGGCTTCAAGGCCCTCAAGGCGCTGCGGCTGGAGGACATGCGGATTCCCACCCACTACGTGAAGACGTTCCAGGGGCCGGCGCACGGCATCGTCATGGAGCGCGAGTACCTCGGCAAGTTCGGCCGCCCCCTCCTCGGCGCCACGGTGAAGCCCAAGCTCGGGCTGTCCGCCCGCAACTACGGCCGCGTCGTGTACGAGGCGCTGCGCGGCGGCCTCGACTTCACCAAGGACGACGAGAACATCAACTCCCAGCCGTTCATGCGCTGGCGCGACCGCTTCCTCTACTGCATGGAGGGCGTCAACAAGGCGCAGGCCGCCACCGGCGAGGTCAAGGGCCACTACCTCAACGTCACCGCCGGGACGATGGAGGCGATGTACGAGCGCGCCGAGTTCGCCCGGGAGATCGGCAGCGTCATCGTCATGATCGACCTGACCGTCGGCTACACCGCCATCCAGTCGATGGCGCTGTGGGCGCGGCGCAACGGCGTCCTGCTGCACCTGCACCGCGCCGGGCACTCCACGTACACCCGGCAGAAGAACCACGGCGTCAACTTCCGCGTGATCGCCAAATGGATGCGGCTGGCGGGCGTCGACCACATCCACGCCGGGACCGTCGTCGGCAAGCTGGAAGGCGACCCCAACAGCGTCGCCGGCTACTACGACACCCTGCGCCAGGACCGCACCGCCGCCGACCCCGTCAAGGGCCTGTACTTCGACCAGGAATGGGCGTCCCTGCCCGGCTGCATGCCGGTCGCGTCCGGCGGCATCCACGCCGGGCAGATGCACCAGCTCCTGCACTACCTGGACGAGGACGTCATCCTCCAGTTCGGCGGCGGCACCATCGGCCACCCGATGGGCATCGCCGCCGGCGCCGCCGCCAACCGGGTCGCGCTCGAGGCGATGATCAAGGCGCGGAACGAGGGCCGCGACTACCTGGCCGAGGGCCCCGACATCCTGCGGACGGCCGCCAAGCACAGCCGCGAACTGGACGTCGCCCTCTCCACCTGGGGCGACATCACCTTCACCTACGAGTCCACCGACACCCCCGACGTCGTCGAGACCCCTGTGAGCGTCTGATGCGGATCACCCAAGGCACCTTCTCGTACCTGCCCGACCTCACCGACGAGGAGATCACGGCACAGATCGCGTACGCGCTGCGGCAGGGCTGGCCGTGCTCGGTCGAGTTCACCGACGACCCGCACCCGCGCAACTCGTACTGGGAGATGTGGGGACTGCCGATGTTCGACCTCGCCGACCCCGCCGGCGTCCTGTACGAGCTCAACGAGTGCCGCAGGGCGTACCCCGGCCACTACGTGCGCCTCAACGCCTACGACGCGCGCTACGGCCGCCAGACCACGGCCCTGTCGTTCATCGTCCAGCGCCCGGCCGCCGAGCCCGGATTCCGGCTGGAGCGGGAGGAGACCTCGGACCGCCGCGTCCGGGTCCGGATCCACCCGTACGCCCTCGACCGGCCCCAGGGCGAGCGCTACCCATGACCGAGCGAACGAACGACCGGCCCGGTTTCGGCATGCGGCCGTCCCAGAACGGCGGTTCCCCGGTGCAGTCCCCGAACCCCCCCTTCGGCACCGGGGAACCGCTGCCCGACGAGCCCCCGCCGCTGCCGCCGCACGCCCGCGTCGACCTGGCCCGCGAGCGCGCCGACTCGCACGCCGACGAGGTCCTGGACGCCCTGGACGCCGAACTCGTCGGGCTCGCCCCCGTCAAGACCCGCATCCGGGAGATCGCCGCCCTGCTCCTCGTCGACCGCGTCCGCGCCCGCTACGGCATCGACTCCGGCCGCCCCAGCCTGCACATGTGCTTCACCGGCAGCCCCGGCACCGGCAAGACGACCGTCGCGACCCGGCTCGCCGAACTCCTGCACCGCCTCGGCTACATCCGCCAGGGCCACCTGGTCTCCGTCACCCGCGACGACCTCGTCGGCCAGTACGTCGGCCACACCGCCCCCAAGACCAAGGAGGTCCTGAAACGCGCGATGGGCGGCGTGCTGTTCATCGACGAGGCCTACTACCTGTACCGGGCCGAGAACGAGCGCGACTACGGCCAGGAGGCCATCGAGATCCTCCTCCAGGTCATGGAGAACCGGCGCGACGACCTGGTCGTCGTCCTCGCCGGCTACAAGGACCGGATGGACGCGTTCTTCTCCTCCAATCCCGGCATGAGCTCCCGCATCGCCCACCACATCGACTTCCCCGACTACGAGCCCGGGGAACTGGAGGAGATCGGCCACCTGATGATGTCCCGCGAGGGCTACCGGCTGGCCCCCGAGACCGAGCCCGTCTTCCGCGACTACCTGGAACGGCGCCGCGCGCAGCCCCGCTTCGCCAACGCCCGCTCCGTACGGAACGGCATCGAACGCGCCCGGCTGCGGCACGCGAGCCGGCTGGTCGCCGCGGCCGGCGAGGTCGGCCTGGAGGACCTCACGACCCTGCGGCCGGAGGACTTCCGGGGGAGCCGCGTCTTCGCCGGATAGCGCCCCGCAGGAATCGGACGGCGGATCTCAGGCTTTAATCTGGAGACTGTCCGATGAAGATGTGGGGGAGACGGTGCTGAACCCTGAGGATCTGTACGAGCTGGACGCCGGGCTCCCGGAGATGGCGGGGCCGGTGCTGCTGCACAGCCTCGACGGCTTCGTGGACGCCGGCTCCACCGGCCAGCTGGTCCGCGACCACCTCCTCGAGCACCTGGACCACCGCGTCGTGGCGCGCTTCGACGTCGACTCGCTGATCGACTACCGGGCCCGGCGGCCGCTGATGACCTACGACCGCGACCACTGGGCGTCCTACGACGCCCCCGAACTGGCCGTCCACCTGGTCAAGGACGAGGTCGGCAGCCCGTTCCTCTTCCTGACCGGCCCCGAGCCCGACCGCCTCTGGGAGGGCTTCGTCGCCGCCGTCCAGGACCTGGTCAAGCGGCTGGGCGTCAGCCTCGTGGTCGGCTTCCACGGCATCCCGATGGGCGTGCCGCACACCCGGCCGGTCGGGCTGACCTCGCACGCCACCCGCCCCGAGCTGATCACCAAGACGTCCTGGTTCGACAAGGTCCAGGTCCCCGGCAGCGCCGCCGGCCTGCTGGAGTACCGGCTGGGCGAGGCGGGCCACGACGCGCTCGGCTTCGCCGTGCACGTCCCGCACTACCTCTCCCAGTCCGCCTACCCGGCCGCCGCCCTGGCCGCCCTGGAGGCCGTCATCACGGCGACCGGCCTGGTCCTCCCCACCGACGCGCTCCGCGAGGCCGCCGCCAAGACCGACGCCGACATCGCCGAGCAGGTCGCCGGGAACGACGAGGTCGAGAAGGTCGTGCAGGCGCTGGAGCAGCAGTACGACGCGTTCGCGGGCGCCGCGGAACGCGACAGCCTCCTCGCCGAGTCCCAGGACATGCCCACCGCCGACGAGCTCGGCGCCCAGTTCGAACGCTTCCTCGCCGAACAGGACGGCCCCGACGCCTAACCCGGACGGCCTTCACGGGCGCCGCCGAGCAGATCGGCGAGGCCGGCGGCCAGGCCATCGGCCCAGCACACGTAGTCGTGGCCGCCGTTGTACTCGCTGTACGCGACGGGATACCCCTTGGCGCGCAGCGTGCGGTCCAGATCCCTGTGCCCGTCCACCACGGCCCACTCGTGCCGCCCGACCCGCACATGCAGGCGCAGGCCGCGGCGCGGCGCGGCGGCGTACCGGGCGGTGATCCAGGGATCGGCGTCCCGGTCGCCGTCCGGGTGCCACCACAGCGACGCGGACTGCGCGAGGACCTTCCCGAACGCGCCGGGCGCCGCCAGGCCGAGATGCAGCGCCGTCAGCCCGCCGAGGCTCTCCCCGGCGATCACGGTGCGCGCCGGGTCGGCCGTGAGCGGCAGGCGCCCGCGCGCCCATGGGAGCAGCTCGTCCGCTAGATATTCGGCGTGCGCGGGGTTCCCGCCGTACTCGGCCATCCTCACCGCGTTGCTCACCGCGTGCGGAGCGATGACCGCGAGCGGCGGGACCGTCCCGTCCGCGACGAGCCGGTCGAACAGCGCCCGCACGCCGAACTTGCCGAACCACATGTCGCCGTCCAGCAGGACGAGCGTGTCGAGCGGCCCGTTCCGCGGCCCCGGCGGCAGGTAGACCCAGACGTCGCGCTCATCACCTAGGGCAGCGCTGCGGATCCGCTCCCGCGTGACCGCGCCCTCGGGGACACCGGCCTGTGGCCCGTTCCAAGGACGCCACGGCGGCACCGGCGCACCGGGAAGTTCGAAGACCGACGCCCGGCCCTCACCCCAGCGGACCGGGATCGTACGCCCGTTCAACGGATCATGCCCCGCCCGCGCGGCGACCTCCCGGAGATCCTCCGCTTCACCCGAGGCCAGCCGGTACGAGCCGGCATGATCGGGCGCCATCCGGTACGTGATCGACCAGACGCGGGTCCCCGGCACGCGCCGCATCAGGCTGCCGCCCAGGTCGAGCGGATCCATGAGGCGATTGACCAGCGCGAGCACCCGCCGCGTCGCACCCGTACCCCGCCACAGGAACGTGACGGCCAGATGGCCCGGGTCGCCCGGGATCGGCTCGACCAGCGGCGTCCCCCGCTCCTCGACCTCCCCCCAGAACCCCTCCTCGGCCCCCGCCAGCCCGTCCCGCACGTCCCTCTCCAGAGCCTCGACGAGCGCACTCCGCGCCCGTTCGGCCGGACCAGGACGTGGCACCCGCGGCGGCCCCGTGATCATCAAACCTCCCGGACGGCACCAGAACTTAGGCGACCCTAAGCTAACCACCACCCAAACCAACCCCCCGCTCCGCCCCACCTCGCCCCGGAAACCGTTTCGCGGTAACCCGCCCGGACCCGATACGCTTACCGGGGCCACTTCGCGTGGACCGGGGCGCATAGCTCAGTGGAAGAGCACTCCGCTTACAACGGAGGGGTCGCAAGTTCGATCCTTGCTGCGCCCACCCCGACCCTTCCCGCTGCGGGTGTCCCTCCCGACTTCGGATTTCGCCCGCATCGCCGAATGGCCCCTGCTACTTTCGTCACGTGTGGTTGCGATACAACTACCGCCTGTATCCCACTGCCGAGCAGCGGGACATGCTCGCCCGGGCCTTCGGATGCGCGCGCACCGTCTTCAACGACGGGCTGGCTCTGCGGAGGCGCGCGGAGCATGACGGCCTCCCGTTCGTTGTGCCCGCTTTACGCGAACGGCCCCGCTTCCTACCAGGAGCGGGCTCCCGAAGTATTGCCGGCCGAGGTCAGGAATCCGGGTTCAGCGGCGGGTTGCGGGAGACTCGGTAGGGGCCTGTGTAGCGGGCTTTTCCGGCGAGTGCGTCTTCGGGTTGGGCGTAGCGCATTTCCTCCGCTCGGACGCAGACCTTCCACAGTTGCTCGGCGGACAGGCGCCGGACGTCCCAGAGCAGGGCGGCCGCGTCGGCGGCGGCGGGGTCCTCGGGGAGAGAGCCGTCCGGTAGGGGGATGCCGGTGATCGCGGCGAGATCGCCGGCGGGGATGTCGATCAGGGCGGACAGGTCGGCCAGCCAGTCGGGGGTAAGTTCGAGGTGGCCCGTTCCGACCATCACGACCGTGGTCGAGGACACGTACCTGCGGCCCGGTGAGAGGAACGCCAGAATCGGTGCCGCTTCGCTGCCGCTGAGATTCCGGTTCGCGAACAGGAGGTTCCCGACCAGGGCTCCGAGGCCTGCCTTATGCGGGTCGTACCATTTCCAGGGCACGTACGGTCGGCGGCGGGGTTCCTGTGGCATTTCCTGCGCCAGTCGGCGCAGTTCGGCGCGCTGGTCCGCCGGAAGGCAGTTCGTGTCGCTCATCAAGTGGTCGAGGTACCGCCTGCAGTAGAAGGACCCGTCCAAGGGGGTCAGGTCGTCCGGCACCCGTTGGGCGGCCAGCACGAACAGGTCCGCCGCGTGCAGGTCCAGTGCCGGAGCCAGTGCCCTGAGCAGTTCGGGGCTTGGGCGGAGGCCCGCGATGACATTTCCCAGTTCGGATTCGGGGACGCCGGCGGCCTGTGCGAGGGAGGCCGTGTCCGATCCTCGATGGTCGAGCAGCCGTTCCAGGAGCACGCCGAACGGAGGGAATTCCATTCCCTGAGGGTACGTGCCGGGTCGGCAGGGGTGGCGGAGCCGGGGTCGTGGTGGGCGATGCCGATCTTGTTGGCCGCCTGGCCTCAGTCGGGTGCCTGATTTGTTAGTTTTTGGTCTTTTCTTGGTGGGGTGGACGGTGGAGATTGCGAGGAGGTCGGCGGAAGGACGGGCATGCGGATCTCTCTCGTACTGGCGGCGGTGGTCATGGCCGGGAGCCTGGCGGTTCCCGCGCGGGCGGAGGTCGGGGGGACGTTGTCGCTGCTGACGTACAACGTGGCGGGGCTGCCCGAGCCGATCTCCGGTGGGGACCCCGCGAACAACACCAAGCCCATCGGTGAGCGGGTCAACGCGTACGGCGTCGTCAACGTGCAGGAGGACTTCAACTACCACGCCGATCTCTACAGCACCGACCGCCATCCGTACCGGACGCCGACGAGCGGGGGCGTGCTGTTCGGGAGCGGGCTCAACACGATGTCCGATCATCCGTACGGCGACCTGCGGCGGATCAGGTGGAACCGGTGCAACGGGTTCGACTGCCTGACGCCGAAGGGGTTCACGTTCAAGCGGATCCGCCTGGCGGAGGGTGTTTCGGTCGATCTCTACAACCTGCACGCCAACGCGGGGACGACCAGTGCCGACCTCGCGGCGCGGCGGGACAACATCACGCAGCTGGCGGCGTACATCGCGGCCAATTCGGCGGGGAATGCGGTGATCGTGATGGGTGACGCCAACACGCGGTACACGCGAGCGGGGGACAACATCCGCGAGCTGGTGAGCGCGGCCGGGCTGACCGACGCCTGGGTGGAGGCGGAACGGGGCGGGGTGCCGCCGGCGGCTGGAAGTCCGGCGCTGACCTGCGATGACGCGGCGGTCACGGATGCCTGCGAGGTCGTCGACAAGATCCTTTTCAGGGGGAGCGACCGGGTCGCGCTGCGGCTGTCGGGCTACTCCAACGAGAACGCGCGGTTCCGTACGGACGGCGGCGCGATGATGTCGGACCACTACCCGATCGCGGCCACGCTGACCTGGAGCGGATGACGGGTACGGTGGTCCGTTATCGGGTGATGTGAGCGGGCTCTCATGTGTGTTCGGGCAGCTCAGGGGGCATTTAACACGGCGTTCACATATGGGCAACAGGTCCGAAATGGCGGATTGTCAACCTCGTCATGGCCCGAAACATGGAGCGAAGGGGACCCGACGTTGAGCTACAAGGCCGAGTACATCTGGATCGACGGCACCGAGCCCACCGCCCGGCTCCGTTCCAAGACCAGGATCCTTGCCGACGGCGCCGAGCTGCCGGACTGGGGTTTCGACGGCTCCAGCACCAACCAGGCGCCGGGTGACAACTCGGACTGCGTGCTCAAGCCGGTGTTCAGCTGCCCGGACCCGATCCGCGGCGGTGACAACAAGCTGGTGCTGTGCGAGGTCTTCCTCGTGGACGGCACGCCGCACCCGACCAACACGCGGGCGCAGCTGCGTCCGATCGCCGAGAAGTACGCGGCGCAGGAGTCCTGGTACGGCATCGAGCAGGAGTACACGTTCTTCAAGGACGGCCGCCCGCTGGGCTTCCCCGAGCGCGGCTACCCGGCGCCGCAGGGCTTCTACTACTGCGGCGTGGGCGCCGACGAGGTGTTCGGGCGCGAGATCGTCGAGCGGCACATGGACGCCTGCCTGGCCGCCGGGCTGAAGATCTCCGGCATCAACGCCGAGGTCATGCCGGGGCAGTGGGAGTTCCAGATCGGCCCGGCCGGGTCGCTGGAGGTCGGCGACCACATGTGGGTGGCCCGCTGGCTGCTGTACCGGATCGCCGAGGAGTTCGACGTGTCCGCCACCCTCGACCCCAAGCCGGTCGAGGGCGACTGGAACGGCGCCGGCGCGCACACCAACTTCTCCACCAAGGCCATGCGCGAGGGCTACGACGCGATCATCACCGCCTGCGAGGCGCTCGCGAAGAAGGCGCAGGAGCACGTGCAGGGGTACGGCGCCGACATCGAGCGCCGCCTGACCGGCATGCACGAGACGGCGCCGTGGAGCGAGTTCAGCTACGGCGTGTCCGACCGCGGCGCGTCGGTGCGGATCCCGTGGCAGGTCGAGGTGGACAAGAAGGGCTACATCGAGGACCGCCGCCCGAACGCGAACGTCGACCCGTACGTGGTCGCCCGCCTGATCACCGGCACCTGCTGCGAGGCGCTGGAGGCCGCCGGCCAGGTCTGATCCGGCAGGACTCAGGGGATCCCGGAGCGGGCGCTTCCGGGGTCCCCTGTTCCATGCCTAGGGGAGGGGGCGGCGGCCGGCGAAGCCGAGGTCGGTGCGGTGGTACCAGGCGAGCTCGGTGTCGCCTTCCAGCCAGCAGAGCCGCACCGAGCGGCCGTCCAGCACGGCGGGGAAGTCGATCAGGACCGGGGAGATGTTCTTGACCTCGATGCCCTGCCCGGTGAACCAGGCGATCTCCTCGTCCAGGCGGGCCTCGGCGGCCTTGACCTCCGGGATGCCGCCGCGGCCGGAGGCGCCGTGGACGCGCAGGTCGAGGGTCAGTTCGGCGAGGTCGGCACGCTGCCGGACGATCTCCGCGGCGCGGGCCCGCACCTCGGGGATCAGCGCGCGCGCCTCGTCCACGGTGAACTCGCGTTCCGTGGTCTCCATCGTCACTCCCGGGGTCGTCGGTCCCGCCACGTTACCCAGGGGTGCCCTGGCCGTTGCCGGACGGTGTCCCACTTGTCCGTGAATTCCCGGATATGCGTGGAGCGTTCCCGGGAAGATGGTGGACGGTAGGGCGGGAACGGGGGCAGCGGCCGCCGCCCGCGGTGGTTCCCCGCCCGGAGGGAGGCGTCGCGATGACGGACGCGACGACGGACGCACTGACCGTGCCCGATCGTGCCAGGGCGCTGTTCGCCTCGCGGCTTCAGGAATCGGGACGGCCCACGTCCCAGCAGGTCAGGGTCGTGGTGGAGGCCGCGCTGGCGGCCGGTGCCGGGGACTGCCTGGCGCTGGTGGCGCAGGAGGCCGGTGATCATCCGGAGGTCTACCTGCCGCGCATGCGGTGGGCGCTGAGCGCGGTGAACGAGGCGTACGCGGGCGAACCGGCCGGAGGCGCGGACCTCGCCCTAGCGTGACAAAAAGTCCACAAACATCAGAACCGGCGTGGAGTCCCCCCAACGGGACCGGGTAGCAGTCCCGTATGGGGGAGACGCCGTTCGAGTCGTTCTTCCACGATCCTCGCCGGCGCGGCCAGGCACGCGGATCGCGGGCGCGGCGGCGGCCGCTGGAACGGTCGTTCCGGTGCCGCGCGTCGCTGCGCGGCCCCGCCGTGGCGCCGCTGTCCCAGTACGAGGAGTTCGTCCGCCTGCACGAGGAGATCTCGGCCAGGCCGGGCGTGTACGCGCGGCGGCTCTGGCTGTGCGGGCTGGGGGCGGCGACGATCGTGGCCGCGCTGATGTTCGGAGGCGTGGGACTGGTCCGCGGCATGCTGGACGTCCAGGTGCCGGTGTTCATCGGGCGCGACGTCGGCGCGGAGCCGGCCGCGCTCGCCTACTCGCTGTGCGCGATCACCGCGGCGCTCCAGGCCACGGCGCTGCTGCACCTGCTGATCGGGGTCGCCGAGCGGCCGGTGCGGGCGTTCGTGTGGATCGGCGGCGCGGCGGTCGCGCTGGTGACGCTGCTGCCGCTGACGCTGCGGGTGCCCGCCGCGGCCGCGCTGGCGACCGCCGGGCTCAACCTGTTCGGCGGGACGACCCTGGTCGGCCTGCTGGCGGCGGTCGCGCCCGCCTGCGTGCGCAGGTCCAGGACCCGCCGGCGCCGCAGACCCTAGGCCCGCCGGCGGCCGACGGTGATCGTGAGCGGCTCCGGGGCGCGCGTCGTCCCGAACCGCACCGGGACGAGCCGCCGCCGCACCCGCCGCTCGATCGCGCGGTCCGGTGCCATGAGCCGCAGCTCCCGGTGCATTCCGGAGAAGCCGAGGACGAGGAACGCCTCCCAGGAGCCGCGCGGCAGCGGATCGTCCACGAACGCCCGGGTCATCGGGACGGCCGCCGCGTACCCCACCCGCCCGCGCGCGTCCTGGAGGGCGGCGATGACCTCGTAGATCCGGCCGGTGCGGCGCTCGCGCAGCGCCAGCGTCGCCGACAGCGGCCGGGCCAGGGACTCCAGCGCGAGCCGGCCGGTGACCACCAGCTCCTCGTCGTGCCCGTTCCAGGCCAGCTCGTCGGCCCGGACCGGGTCGCCGGGATGGGACGCGCCGCCCACGTCGATCGCCAGCGGCCCGTACACGCTGAAGTACGCGGTGACCGCGGTGGCGTCGGGCCGGAACCGGCGCTGCGGGTCGAGATCCGGCCCGGCGCCGTGCTCGCGGCCCAGCGGCAGCGGCGGCGCGTCCCCGGCGGCCAGCTCCAGGTCCCACAGGCCGGTGGGCAGCGGCGCGCCGTCCGCCGCGGCGGTGGTGTCGATCTCCGCGCGGAACGCGCCCGCGCCGGTCCGGGCCGCCGGGACGCGCAGCCGCCGGTCGCCGTCGCGCTCGCGCAGCACGATCGACGGCTCGCCCGGAGCGCCGCCGGCGGAGCCGAGCCGGCCCTCGACGCGCAGCACGCTCCCGGTCCAGCGCACGTCGGTCAGGAAGGGTTCCTCCATGGCGGTGATCTTCCCCGCCGGGGGCTCCGGAACCGGCCGGCGGCCCTACGGGACGACGGTCACGGGCCAGCGGCCGGTCCGCACGAGCCGTACCGCCACCGACCCGACCAGCCGGTGCCCGGCCTGCGCGGACGCGCCCACGACCACGACGTCGGCGCGGACCCGGTCGGCGATCCGGGCCAGCGCGCCGGCCGCGTCGCCCTGCTCCACCACGAACTCGTAGCGGACCGGCGGGCGGCTCCGCGCGATGGCCCGCTCGATCTCCTCGCGCAGCTCGCGGGCGGTCTCCTCGGCGGCCTCCCGCATGACGGCGGCGCCGCCCGGGGTGAGGCTGGACAGCGAGGCCAGCGGCGCGACGTGCACCAGCAGCAGCCGGGCGTCGTTGCGGCGGGCCAGCCCCCACGCGTACGCGCCCGCGCGCATCGAGGTGTCCGAGCCGTCCACCCCGGCCACGATCATGCGCGGCCCGTCGCCGCGGATCTCGAACGGCCCCTCGCCGAACGGGCCGGTCTCGAACGGGCCCTCCTGAGACGGGCCCTCGCCGGACGGCGCTTCCTCGCTCACGCCGCCAGCCTAGTCACGCCCGCGAGAACCGGGCCAGCAGGTCCTCCAGAGTGAGCGAGCCCGCCGCCAGGGCCGCGTACATGCCGTCGACCTCGCCGTACCCGAGGTCGCGCGCCACGGCCAGCGAGACGCCGCGCGCCTCGGCGGCCAGCAGGTCGGCGCCGCGCCCCGCGAGCGCGCGGCGCAGCCGGGCGCGGC